>CAMLFF010000297.1 GCA_946479185.1 uncultured Sphingobium sp. | reverse complement strand
GACTTTGTGAATATGTTCACATTCCTGCTCAACCTGCTGGGCAGCCGCGAGTAATTCGCGCTTCCTGAGGAATGGTTGAAATTATTGAGGGCTCGGGGACAATGTCTCCGGGCCCTTTTCTTTGGGGGTGGTGCAGGAACGCCCTGATTCAGCTTGGCTCATTCATTACCAAGCGCCCGCCTTCAGGCTGGTGGTCGAGAGCCGCTCGTTTGAACTCAATCCATTTTTGGATGCTTTTGCGCATTCCATCTTGAAACTTAGGCACAAGACCGAAGACGTGCCGCAGGCGTGAATAGCTATTTCAAAAGCTCAATTGATGCTTTTACAGCGGCTCTGGCCGTTTGAGATATGCGGCTCAAGTTCAGCGCTCCGTGGACCAATCGCGGAAGGATGATATGCTCGACGGGAATGCTGGCTTCCTTCAGCAACTCTACAAACGCTTTGTTCTGAGAATGTACCGGATCGAGCAGCCGGCCGCCAACGACGATCGTCTTCGGAAGGTTTCCAAGATTAAACGATGTCAATGAAGGGTAGCTTTTGGCGCCAAGTTGGGAACGAAGGAACATCCCAGTGCTTCGCGCGACCAATCCTGATCCTGACGACTTTGTTACATCCAAATCAATCAATGGATAGAATAGGAGCTGCGCGGCGACGCGCTGAGTCTTCTCGTTGAGCGCAATCCCACATCGAACGGCCAGATAGCCGCCTGCCGAGTCTCCTGCCACGATGATTTGCCCAGTGTTCCCCACCAATTCAGCCCGGCTTCCGAGCACCCATCTGCACACAGCTAATGCGTCTTCGAGTTGCGCCGGAGCGGGGTGCTCGGGCGCTAACCGATACGCTGCCGAAATCACCTGCAATTCGGATATTTCACAGATCTGCCGACACAATGCGTCGTGGGTTTCGAGGCCGCATGAAATGAAGCCGCCGCCGTGAAAAAACACAATTGCTGGTCCGGCACGTATCGTCGGCGGCGTGTACAGCCTCGCACTCACCCCGCCAATTGTTAGGGAGGTGACGGACAGGTTCGATACCCGCCCGCCGAAGCGGGATGCAAGCACTGCCACGGTGCGACGTAAGAGGCGAATAGGGACACTGCTCATCTACTGAGCATTCACAGAATGAAGAAGGCGTGCAATGCTCATCGGGGATCGATCTGCATGTGCAAGCCGCAGTCTCGGTAATTTCGTCGAGCGATGTCGTAGATAATCAGCCCTTCTCCTCCTGCATCTTCGCGATCAACGCATTGTCGATCTCTTTCGCGCGCTGATACGCCGGGCGCTGCCTGAACCGCTCCGCATAAGCCACAAAGACAGGGCGATCGGGCAGGCTTTTGAACTGCAAGCCCCAATCGATTTGCGAGCCGACATAGACATCGGCGGCGGTAAAGCGGGCGCCGCAGATATAGTCCTTGCCCTCAAGGGCGCTTTCGAGCGCGTTTACCGCATCCTCATAGCTGCCATAGCCGAACATGCGCTCGCTGCCCGGCTTGGCCTCAAATCCGGCGGCGCGATTGGTGACGGCGGCTTCGAGCGGTCCTGCCGCGAAGAACATCCAGCGATAATAGGCGGCGCGTTCGTCTGCGCGGGGTGCGAGATCGGCTTGGGGGAAAGTGTCCGCGAGATAGGCGCAGATGGCGGCGCACTCGGTGACGACATGGCCCTGATGGACGATGGCCGGGACTTTGCCCATTGGATTGATGGCGAGATAGTCGGGCGCCTTCATGCTGGTTTCATAGTCCAGGATGTGCGCCTCATAGTGTGCGCCGCTTTCTTCCAGCATCCAGCGGGCGATCTGGCCGCGGGACATTGGGTTCGTGTAGAATTGAATCACATCTGACATAAGCGCCTCCTGAGCGGAACATTGCAGGAACGATGGCGCGCCGCCAGCGCTTTATGCGTCGTGAGCGAAATGGCCGGTTTCGAGAAAGGCCCTGATCTGCCGGTGCGCTGAGGTGTGATAGGGCAGAAGGCTGTGGGGCAGGGGAAGAATGATGTGATCGCTGGCCTGCGCGAGCCGGGTTGAGGCGACGCTGACCTTTCCGTCACTGGGCAAAGGCACGAGGCGCGCGAGGGTGAGGGGCAGCAAGGGCTTGTTGCCCGCGATGATACCGACCGGATAATCGACCATGCCCAGCATCGCATCGATCGCGGCGGGGCGCTGCGTGACGAGCGCGGGGCCTGCCTGACCGAGGATGCCGCGCAGCAGCGCTTGTCGGTGGAGGAAGTCAGCAATCTCACTGCCGCCATTGGGGGTGCCGAGCATGACGACGCGGCCCAGATTTTTCGGGCGTTCGCGATGGATGAGCGCGCGGGCGACGAGGCCGCCCATCGAGTGCGCGACGATATGGATGGGGGCAGTGCTTGCTTTATCGATCTCGTGGAGGCGGGGGCCAAGGTGCGCGCAAATCTGCTCGAGTGATTTGGCCCAGCTTTGATAGCCAAGGTCGATAGGACGATAGCCTGCGCGGCGGAGCATCGCGGCGAGCGGCCGGTTCATGACCGCAACGCCTGCAAAGCCGTGGAGAAGGATGACGATGGGCGGCTGCGTGGACTCTGGCATTAGCGCCATCATGCCTTGAGATTGGGTGGACAGGAAGAGCTTGAACGCGCGAGATATGAAAACGGCCTCCGGGGTAAACCGGAAGCCGTGATCATTTCATCGTGAGGGACGCGGCTCAGCTTTTCGGCGCGTCGGCCTTGGGCTTTTTGCTCGCTGGCTTCTTGCCTGCACCCGCCGCCTTGCTGCGCTTGGGCGCGGCGGGCGTGACCTCGAAGGTGAGGGCCTCGTCCTTCAGGCGTACATGCACTTCGCCGCCATTGACGAGCTTGCCGAACAGCAGCTCTTCGGCGAGCGGCTGCTTGATCTTCTCCTGAATGAGGCGGCCCATCGGGCGCGCACCATAGAGCTTGTCATAGCCGCGGGCGGTGAGCCAATCGCGCGCATCCTCATCAAGCGTGATGTGGACATCGCGGTCGGCAAGCTGCAGCTCGAGCTGGAGAATGAACTTCTCCACCACGCGGGCGACAACTTCGGTAGGCAGATAATCAAACGGCACAATCGCATCGAGGCGGTTGCGGAACTCCGGCGTGAACATCTTCTTGATCGCTTCTTCCTGCACATCCTCACGGGTGCTGGCGCCAAAGCCGATGCTTTCCCGCGCCATATCGGACGCGCCGGCATTGGTCGTCATAATGAGGATGACATTGCGGAAGTCGACCGTTTTGCCATGATGATCGGTCAGGCGGCCATTATCCATCACCTGCAACAGGATGTTGAACAGGTCTGGATGCGCCTTCTCGATCTCATCGAGCAGCAGCACGCAATGCGGTTGCTGATCGATAGCATCGGTGAGCAAGCCGCCCTGATCATAGCCGACATAGCCCGGAGGCGCGCCGATGAGGCGGCTGACCGAGTGACGCTCCATATATTCCGACATGTCGAAACGCTGGAGCGGAATGCCGAGCAGCGTGGCAAGCTGGCGCGCAACCTCTGTCTTGCCGACACCGGTGGGGCCGGAGAAGAGATAATTGCCGATGGGCTTGTCCGGATCCCGCAGGCCAGCGCGCGACAGCTTGATCGCGGAGCTGAGCACCTCGATGGCCTTGTCCTGCCCGAAGACGACGCGCTTGAGATCGGTCTGGAGCGTTTCCAGCACGGTCTTGTCGTCGCTCGACACGGTTTTGGGCGGAATGCGCGCCATTGTGGCGATGACCTGCTCGATTTCCTTGGGCGTGATCATCTTCTTGCGACGCGACGGCGGCACAAGCATCTGCATCGCGCCGACCTCGTCGATCACGTCGATGGCCTTATCCGGCAGCTTGCGATCATTGATATAGCGCGCGGAAAGCTCGACCGCGGCCTTGATGGCATCGGGCGTATATTTCACCGAGTGATGATCCTCGAAGGCCGAGCGCAGACCC
>CAMLFF010000296.1 GCA_946479185.1 uncultured Sphingobium sp. | reverse complement strand
CCGTCGCGCCGATGAAGACCAGATTGCCCGCCGTGACGATCGGCCCGCCAAAATAGTTGCCGCGCCCGGTCTCCTTCTTCCCCACCGGCAAAGCATCGGTGACACCAAGCCGCGTTGCCCAGGCGATCTCGCCGGTATTGCCATCCACCGCGATCAACCGGCCCCACGGAGGCCGGATGCAGGGCATGGTCACTTTCTTGCCCGCCTCGTCGGTATAGCTGGCCGAGAAGGTGGCATAGGCGCCCGGCCCGGTCAGGTTGGCGCGATCATAAAGCTGCGTGCTATCCTGCGTGCCCCGGCCATAATCCGCGCCCTGCTTGCGCTTCTCCATGAAGCCGATGGTGCCGCCTTCACTCACATTGACGAAGATCAGGCCGCTGCGAGGGTCAGCCGCGCTGCCGCCCCAGTTGGAGCCGCCATTGTTCGGCAGATTGATCGATGCCTTCATCGGTTTGCCCTCTTCGCGCAGGAAGAAGGGCGTGAACGCTCCGGCATTGAAGAAGGTGCCACCATAGCTGGTAAGCAACGCACGACAGGCCTTCACATGCGCCTCGTTCGTATCCGCTGGCGAGACGATATCCTCCGGCGTCCAGCTATGCCGCACCAGATCGCGCGGTTTCACCGGGATCGGCTGCGTCGGTGAATACCATTCGCCGGGCACATCCGCCGCTGCGACGGGCTTATTCTCAACGCCAAACAGCGGTTTGCCGGTGTGTCGATCAAGGATGTACATGAAGCCGGGCTTGCCGGTTTCAGCCAGCGCCTTCACCGTCTTGCCGCCGATCTTCGCGTCGAACAGCACGGGCGGGGCAGGGAGGTCGGAGTCCCACAGATCATGGTGGATGGTCTGGAAGTGCCAGCGATATTTGCCGGTCATCGCATCCACCGCGACGAGGCTGTTGCCAAACAGATTGGCGCCTTTGCGATCCCCGCCATAATAATTGGCCGAGGGTCCGCCGACAGGCATGTAGAGCGTGCCGGTCTCCTCATCGAGCGTCATATACCAGACCCAGACATTATTGCCGGATCGGCCCTTCCAGCCATCATCCAGCCATGTCTCATGGCCGACCTCGCCCGGCTGCGGAACGGTCTGAAACTCCCAGATCTTCTCGCCCGTAATCGCATTGAAGGCGCGGCTGTTGCCGGGCTGGCCCACCGGCATCTCTGCCGTGTTCGCGCCCACGATCAGCACATTCTTAAAGATCGTCGGCGGACTGTTGTAAGGCACCCCAAGCTCGATCGCGCCATCCTTGCCAAAGCTGGTGACACTGGCGCCGGTCCGCGCATTGAGCGCGAAAATTTTTGGCCCATTGGCGAAGTAGATGCGGGGCGCATTGGCCTTGTCGCCCGCCCAGTAGGAGACCCCGCGCCGGGCAAGGCCACCTGTTACAGGATGGCGCCAGATTTCCTTACCCGTGTGACCCTCAACCGCGACGATGGCGTTGCCGATAGGCAGATACAGAATGCCGTCAACGGCGATAGGCGTCGCGCTCCCAACAATTGCACCACCACCTTCCGGACGCACGCGGAATTGCCAGGCCTCCGCCAGCTTGCCGACATTGCGATCATTGATCTGGTTGAGCGGCGAAAAGCGCGTGCCGCCAAGATCACGCGCATAACGCGGCCAGTCTGCAGCGGCAGGCGCCTCGCTCTTTTGCGCCTGAGCGCCGGGGCCAAGCAGAGCCACGCTAAGCATCAACGCCTTGAACCGTGACATATTCCCTACTCCTGCGCCGCTGCTTTTATCAGGAAGCAGTAGAGAGCTTATGGCGAGAAGGATCAACCTTTGTGATTTTCTATCATTTCACCCGCCGGAATGCAGGCGTGGCGATCAGCGGTTGATATGCAGCATCGTCACCTTGGAATCGCCCGCATCGTCATTAGAGGGGCTGGCCGGCATCTGCGGATCATCCCCTTCGCCATTCAATGCGTTCAAAAAGCGATCCAGCCACCAATGCACATCTTCACGCTCGACCGATTCAAGCAGCGTCCGCCAGCGTGACTGCCGCTCTTCCAGCGGCATCCGCAACGCCTGTTGCAAGGCATCGGAAAGCTCCTCCGGGCTGAACGGGTTCACCAGCAGCGCTTCACGCATCTGCTCGGCAGCGCCCGCAAAGCGGGAGAGAATGAGCACGCCGGGATCGTCAGGGTCCTGCGCCGCGACATATTCCTTGGCGACAAGGTTCATCCCATCGCGCAGCGGCGTGACCAGCGCCGCGCGGGAGGCGCGGAAAATCCCTGCCAGCGATGTGCGGTCATACCCCCGGTTCACATAGCGCAGTGGCACCCAATGCGCGGTGGCGAACTCGCCATTGATATGGCCGGACAGGGCCTCAAGCTCCCGCCGGATATCCTGATAGCTCGCAACATCGCTGCGTGATGGCGGCGCGATCTGGAGGAAAGAGACTTTTTCCTGAAACTCAGGATGATCCTGCAGCAACCGGCTATAGCCCTGGAAGCGCTGCTCCAGCCCCTTGGAGTAATCCAGCCGGTCCACCCCGATGATGAGCGCGCGATCTTCCAGACTTTTGAGGATGCCCACACGCGCTTCCTCTGCCTCCTCACTCGCAGCGCTCTCGCGAAACTCCGCAGCGTCTATGCCGATCGGGCAGGCAATCGCGCGCACGGTGCGGTCACCCAGCCGGATCAGCTTGCCGTCGCTTTGCGGATCATCGCTCACCTGTGCGTCGGTAAATTGATCCTGCACATAATAGAGGAAGGAATCGAGCCACGTCTGGCTCTGGAAACCCACCAGATCATAATCGAACAAGGCCTCCACCAACTGCCTGTGGCTCGGCAACGATGTGAGTAACCGCCCGACCGGCCAAGGCGTGTGGAGGAAGAAGCCGATGCGGTTATCCACCCCGCGCTGGCGCAATTCGCTGCCCAGCGGGATCAGGTGATAATCATGCACCCATAAAATATCTTCCGGCGTCAGGAGTGGTAGCAACGTCTCGGCAAAGCGAATGTTCACCCGCTCATAGCCGCCCGCAAATGTCCGCTCAAACTCGGCCAGATCGGTTCGATCATGGAAGAGCGGCCACAGTGTGCGGTTGGCGAAACCGTTATAATATTCCTCGACATCCTGCGGCTCGAGATCGACCGTTGCCGTCGTCACGCCCTGACTGCGCGCAAAGCTCACATGGCCGGTGAAATGCTCCGTCTCATTGCCCGACCAGCCAAACCAGATGCCGTTCGTCTTGCGCAGCGCGGAAGACAAGGCGACGGCAAGGCCGCCCTGATTGGCCTTGCCCTCTTCGGCGGGGGGGCTGACCCGGTTGGAGACGATGACAAGCCGTGTCATCGGATGGCGCTCCAGGGTTTACTGAGTAGCACGGCGCAGTTGATGAGGCCCACCAGCGAATAGGTTTGGGGATAATTGCCCCAAAGCTCGCCGGTCACAGGATCGATATCCTCGGACAGCAGCCCTGCAGCCGTGCGACGGCTGAGCATTTCTTCGAACAGTTCGCGCGCTTCCGGGATGCGCCCGGTGGCGTGGAGCGCTTCGATCAGCCAGAATGTGCAGACGTTGAAGGCGGTCGCGGGCAGGCCGAAATCATCCTCGGTTGCATAACGCAACATATGGCTGCCCCGGCGCAAACCTTCCTCCACCGCAGCCAGCGTGGCGGTGAAGCGCGCGTCATCGGGCGAGATGAACCGCAGATCAAGAAGCTGGATGATGCTCGCGTCCAGATCATCCCCGCCGAACGTGGCGGACACGCGATTGGTCTCGTCGCGCCAGGCCATCTTCATGATCTTGGCATGGATGATGTCCGCGCGATCCTGCCAGAAGCTGGATTTCTCGCTCAGCCCCAGCGCCGTCGCCGCATTGGCGAGACGATCGCAAGCGGCCCAGCACATCGCGGCGGAATAGGTATGAACATGGGATTTGGTGCGCAATTCCCACAGGCCAGCATCCGGCTTGTCATAGGTGGC
>CAMLFF010000295.1 GCA_946479185.1 uncultured Sphingobium sp. | reverse complement strand
GGCTTCACGCGCTGCCCCGATGTGTGCCCGACAGCGCTCAGCCGTATGGCGCAGTATCGCAAGAAATTGGGCGCGGATGGGGGCAAGTTCCAGATCGTGTTCGTCTCGGTCGATAGCGGGCGCGACAGCCCTGCCGAGGTGGGCGCCTATGTCGATCTGTTCGGCACGCCCATTCTCGGCCTTACTGGTTCGGAGCAGCAGATCGCGCAGGCCGCCAAGTCCTTCCGCGTCTTCTTTCAAAAGGTGCCGGTGGAAGGGGGCGATTACACCATCGACCATAGCGCCTTCACCGTTCTGATGGACCGCGACGGGCACTTCCGATCCTTGCTGAGCGATCAGGAGAGCGAAGCCTCCGCACTGGCTGAGCTGCGCCGCCTCATCGCCTGACATTTTAATTCCCTGGGAAATATTCCAATGAAAACATCCATGTTCGCATTTGCGGCAGCCTGTCTTGCTGCCACACCCGCTCTGGCCGACGAGGCCGAAGAAACCCGCGCCATCATCGTCACGGGCCATATTGAAACCGAACAAGCCGAGCGGCTCGCCCGCGACACGCCCGGCGGCACCGATGTGGTGCGGCACGAGGATTATGCCGACAAATCGCTCGTTTCCCTGCGCGATACGCTCGCCTTCTCGCCCGGCGTTTACACCCAGCCGCGCTATGGTCAGGAAGTGCGCATTTCCATCCGTGGATCAGGTCTCTCGCGCGGTTTCCATATGCGCGGTATCACGCTGTTGCAGGATGGCGTGCCGATCAACCTTGCCGATGATAATGGCGATTTTCAGGAGCTGGAGCCGATCTTCTTCGAGCGGCTGGAGGTCTATCGCGGGGCCAATGCGCTGCGCTTTGGCTCAGGCACGCTGGGCGGAGCGATCAACGGCGTGACGCCCACTGGCAAGAGCGCGCCGGGCGGCTATGCGCGCGCCGATGTGGGCAGCTTCAACATGCTGCGCGGGCTCGCGTCTTATGGCGGCAAGTCCGGGCCGGGCGACTATTGGTTCGCGATGAGCGCCGATCAATCCGATGGTGACCGTGATCATGCCAAGCGCAATAGTCTGCGCTTCCACGGCAATGTCGGGATCGATCTATCCAATGTCGTTTCCACCCGCTTCTATGCCACGCTCAACCGCATCAAGCAGGAACTGCCCGGCGCGTTTATGCCCGCGGTCGCGCTGTCAAACCCGGAGACTGGCAACTTCGCGGGCGATCAGGCGCGCGATATCAATTCCATGCGCATCCAGAACCGCACCCGGTTCGATTGGGGGGACACCCGTTTCGATGTCGGCGCTTTTCTCAACATGAAGGATTTGTATCACCCGATTTTCCAGGTGATCGATCAAAAATCCGCTGACGTAGGCGGCTTCGCCCGGCTCGATCATGAGGCAGGCATCGTCTCCTTCACGCTCGGCGGTGAAATCCGGCGTGGCACTATGCGTTCGCGCCAATATGTGAATGTGAACGGCCAGCGCGGCGCACTCACCTTCGCTGCGGACCTGGCAGCCCGCACCGCCAACATCTACGGCGAGGCCCGCGTGGAGGCACTGCCCGGCGTCACGCTCATCGCGGGCGGCATCTACGCCGATGGCTTCCGCAAGCGCACGGTTTTGCTCTCCTCAGGGCAAAGCGGGCGCATCCACTTCGATGAATTCTCGCCCAAGTTCGGACTCCTGCTTGAGCCGGCATCGAACCTTCAACTCTTCGCCAATTACAGTAAATCAACCGAATTCCCTGGTTTTGGTGAAGTGTTCCAGAGCGTCGGTACGCCCGCTATCAGCACACTGATCGCATCCATCGCGCCGCAAAGCGCATGGACGGCGGAAATTGGCACGCGCGGCAAGCTCGGCATGATCAGCTGGGATATTGCCGCCTATCGCGCCACGGTGGATGATGAACTGCTGCAATTCTCCCCCAACGGCACGACCATCCCGGCGGCCACCTTCAATGCCGATCGCACCCGGCATAGCGGCATTGAGGCGGCCTTCACGCTCAAGCCTGTCGAGTGGCTGCAACTGCGCCAGATTTGGCAATATTCGGACTTCCGCTTCATGAACGACCGCCAGTTCGGCGATAACCGCCTGCCCGTTGTGCCCGTGCACGTGCTGCGGACTGATGTGCGGATAGGCACGGATGCGCTCCACATCGCCCCCAATCTGGAGTGGGTGCCCAAAGGTGCATTCGCGGACTATGCCAACACCCAGCGGGCAGGCGGCTATGCGCTGATCGGCCTGACGGCAGGTGCCACCGTGACGCGAGGCATCGACCTGTTCGTGGACGTTCGCAACCTGACCGATCGCAAGGCGCTGGGCGATGTCTCCGCGGTGCTGAATTATGCGCAACTCGCGGGAGCGCAGCGGGCGATCTATTACCCAGTCGAGCGCCGCGCAATTTACGGCGGCGTGCGCGCGCGCTTTTAAGCTGGGTGGGCCGGGAAGGCATTCTCGGCCCACCTCCACCGCGCTTTGATCAATGAAGAGATAAATTCATATTGTAATCATTAGTGATCACATATTACCCCTTTGCTAGATAGGCTTTGCAAAGCGCCATTCTGCGCCTAAAATAGGTCACGGGGGCGGTCATCGCAGGCTCTGGAAAGTTAGAGGCGCAGGTGGTGGAAGTTGACGAACAGGGTTTGAAGTCCGGCCTCATGTCGCAGAAATTATCGTTTCAATTGCGCTGCCTGCTCACCTTGCTTGCCGATCGCGTGGCTGTGGCTCACCAGCCCTTCGGCCTTCGCGGCGGTTCTTTCACGACACTCGCCTTGATCGCCGCAAATCCTGGCTGTTCTCAGATCGAGCTCTCGCGCGTTGGCGGTCTTGATCGCTCGCTTCTCGTGGCGATTGTCGATGAGTTGGAGCAGCGCGGCCTCGCCGTGCGCAAGCGTTCGGCAATCGATCGTCGGCGCAGCTCGCTCTACATCACCGATGAAGGCGAAGCTGTGATGAACGAAATGTTCGCAGCGGCAATCGATTCAGAAAAGCCGATCCGCGATACCTTCTCCGAGCAGGAAATGACGCAATTCTTCGGCTTCATCAGCCGCGCTCATGATGCTGTCGCGCGGGAAGATGTGCTGAGCGAGCGAGCAGCGATCCTCTAGGCCGCACCCTCGCGGACAAGTGCCCGCGCTGCCAGCCAATAATGGAGCGCCGCCCACGCATAAAGCGCGATGCTGGAGCGCATGGCATTGCGCACGCCAATCGCCGATGCTTCCGCGCAATCGCCTATGAGCTTTGCATCGGTGCACAGGCTTGAGAAGCCCGGCATCGCCAGCCCAGCGAAAATGTCGCTGGCGAGACCAAGCAGCGGCGGCCCCAACCCAACGCCAACCAGCGTCGCCACGAAGAAATAAACGAACGCCGCAGTCGTGCGCATGTTCGGCGCGACGAGGTTCTGGAAGGCCACGAGCGTCGGCACCGAATAGAAGAACAGGAAGACGCCCGCGATGGTGATGAGCGTCAGCGCGATCACCGGGTTCGGCAGCGAATAGCCGATCAGATAGAGCGGCAGGCTGATGGTGATGCCGAGGCAGGGCAGCAGCGCATACCAGCGCGGGCCCTTTTTCGCGATGAGATCGATCCCCAAGCCGCCAAGGCTCATGCCCGCCACCGCACCAGTGGTGGAGATGATCGCGACATAGACGCCGACTTGCGACAGTGAGAGCTCATGCACACGCATGAAGAAGGGCGCTGTGAACGCCCCGCCTGCATAGAGCGACATGCTGGCGAGGCCGAGCCCCATGAGCAGATGGCGGAACACCGGGCGCGCAGCCATCATGCGGAACACCTCGCCCATGGCGGGCGGCACGGCGGCTTTGGCGCGCACATCGGCTGAATCGCTCATGCCCCGTGGCGGATCGCGCAGCAGCAGGCGGAAGAGCAGGGCCACGATGAGCCCCGGCGCGCAAATGATCATCAGCGCCGCGCGCCAGCCATAATCCTTGGCGATCCACACCGCCATGAG
>CAMLFF010000294.1 GCA_946479185.1 uncultured Sphingobium sp. | reverse complement strand
CGCGCGACGGCGAGCAGCAGCGCGGCCAGATCGCTTTCCAGCCGCATCATCAGCACCTGGCATTCAGGATCGCCAAAGCGGCAATTATATTCGATGAGCTTGGGGCCTTCGCTGGTGAGCATCAGCCCCGCGAACAATACGCCGGAATAGGGCGTGCCGCGCGCAGCGAGCGTCTCCACCGTGGGGCGGATGATGCGGGCCATCACCTCTTCTTCCAGCGCGGCGGTGAGTACGGAGGCCGGACTGTAAGCGCCCATGCCGCCGGTGTTTGGCCCGGTATCGCCATCGCCCACCCGCTTATGATCCTGCGCAGAGCCGAAAGCGGCGACATTCACGCCGTCGGTGAGCGCGAAGAAGCTGGCTTCCTCGCCCTCCATAAACTCTTCCAGCACCACTTCCGCGCCTGACGCGCCGAAGGAGCCGCCGAACATATCCTCTATGGCTGCCTCAGCCTCCTCGCGCGTCATGGCGATGATCACGCCCTTGCCCGCAGCCAAACCATCGGCCTTGACCACCATCGGCAGCGAAAATTCATCGAGTGCGGCCAGCGCGCCGGCCGCGCTCGTGCAGCGCACATAGCCAGCGGTGGGGATATTCGCCTGCGTGCACAGATCCTTGGTGAAGCCCTTGGAGCCCTCCAACTGGGCAGCAGCGGCGTTTGGCCCGAAGACGGGAATGCCCGCAGCGCGCAGGCTGTCACCTACACCATCGACCAGCGGCGCTTCCGGGCCGACGACCACCAGCCCGATCGCCTTCACGCCACAGAAGTTGATGAGCGCGACATGATCGCTCACGTCGAGGTCGACCAGCTGCGCCTCCTGCGCTATCCCCGGATTGCCGGGAGCGGCATAAAGCGTGTCGCACAGCGGCGATTGCGCGAGCTTCCAGGCGAGGGCATGTTCGCGCCCGCCACTGCCGAGCAGAAGGATATTCATGGAAGAGGGTCCAGTCTCGTTCGATACGTCCGGCCGCCTCCTAGCGCAGGAGCGGCAAGGGGACAATCTGAGCGCGATCAGTGTTTCCGAATTGTCATCGCAATTGAAGCGAACGGTCGAGGATCGCTTTGGCCATGTGCGGTTGCGCGGCGAAATCTCCGGCTGGAAGCGCGCGGCATCTGGCCATGCTTATCTGGCGCTCAAGGATGAGAGCGCGCTGATCGATGGCGTGATCTGGAAAGGCACTGTCAGCCGCATTCCCTTTGCGCCCGAGGACGGCCTGGACGTTGTCGTGACCGGCAAGGTGACGACCTATCCCGGGCGCTCCAAATATCAGATCGTCGTCGAAAGCATGGAGCTGGCGGGCGAAGGCGCGCTGATGCAGCTTTTCGAGCGGATGAAGGCCAAGCTGGCGGCCGAGGGATTGTTCGACCCTGCCAAGCGCCGCCCGATCCCGATGTTGCCCGCCGTCATCGGCGTCGTGACATCACCAACCGGCGCGGTGATTCGCGACATTCTGCATCGGCTGGCGGATCGCTTCCCCAGCCGGGTGCTGCTGTGGCCGGTGCTGGTACAGGGCGATGGCGCAGCGGCGCAGATCGCGGCGGCGGTGCGCGGCTTTGCTGCGCTGCCGATCGACGGCCCGATCCCACGACCTGATCTGCTGATTGTGGCGCGCGGCGGTGGATCGATCGAGGATTTATGGGCGTTCAATGAGGAAGTGGTGGTGCGCGCCGTGGCCGCATCGCCCATGCCGGTGATCTCCGCCGTGGGGCATGAGACGGACACGACGCTCTGCGACTTTGCCGCCGATCTGCGCGCGCCAACACCCACGGCAGCGGCGGAAATGGCCGTGCCGGTGCGGGCCGAGCTTATGGCGCAAATCAGCGAGCTTGGGGCGCGGATGCAGCGCTGCACGGCGCGCGGCCTTGAGCGCGGACGCGAGCGACTGGAGGCCCAGCGCCGCCTGTTGCCGCGCCCGGATGCACTGCTGGCGCAGGCGCGGCAGCGTGCGGACGATCAGGGTGAGCGATTGCGCCGTGGCCTCTCCCATCGCGTGAGCATCGCCCGGCGCGAGCTGGCCGATGCGGCGGGTGCGCTACGCCCCGCGCTGCTCGATGCGCAGATTGCGCGGGGGCGGCAGGCGCTGCTGAGCGTGCGTCTTTCTCCCACATTGCTGGAGCGCCGTCTGGCCGATGCGCGGCGACAATTTGATGGCATGTGGCGCCTTGCCCAATCGCTGAACCCCGATGCGCCGCTCAAACGCGGTTTTGCGCGGGTGATGGCGGGCGATCAACTTGTGCGCTCGGCAGCGCAGGCGCGCGCGGCGGGCCTGGTGACGCTCAAATTCGAGCTGGACGCGCTGGACGCGGTGGTTGGCGATGCCGGGCCACCAGCGCCCCGCCCTGCAAAGCCATCTGCCACCAAAAACGCCGCACCGCAAAAGCATCAGATCGATCTGTTCGAGTGAGCGCCCGCTCTTGCATCCGCGCGTGAGCAGAGTCATGGTCGGGGGTATGACTGCATTCCCATATCGCCGCCTTCCTGCGCTCGCGGGCGCCACCATGCTTGCCCTCTTGCTGAGTGGTTGCGTGACGGGGCCACAATCGCAATCAGCGCCCGAAGCGAGCATCTCCGCGCCATTGTTGGATGAAACCGATGATTGGCCGGTGCCCAATGGCCCGGAGCAGCTTCAATTTAAGGGCGCCCCCAAGCAGGGCGGCCTGCTGCGCGGTCTGGCGCCCGCTGGCACCACGCAGCTCCTCCTTGATGGCGAGGCTGTGCCGTTCGACACAGAAGGCAATTTCATCATCGCGTTCGACCGGGACGCCAAGCCGAGTGCGACGCTCATCGCCGAGCTCGTCACTGGCAAGAAGCAGACCCGCACATTGAGCGTGGCGCGCGGCAACTGGCGCATCCAGAACGTGGACGCCTCGATCACCGGCAGCGCAACAAGCGAGGAATTTGCCGAGCGGCGCGCCGATGAACTGGTACTGATCACGGCGGCGCGGAGCCGGCATGAGCTGAGCAATGGTTGGCGGCAGACCTTCATCTGGCCCGTGAAAGCGCGCATTTCCGGCGTGTTCGGGTCGCAGCGCATCTATCGCGGTACACCGGGCAGCTATCATAGCGGGCTGGATTTGGCTGGGGGCGCTGGCACCATCTATGTGGCGCCCGCCGATGGGGTGGTGGTGCTGGCGAGCGAGAATCCCTTCACGCTGGAGGGCAAGCTGTTGATGATCAATCATGGCATGGGGCTGGTGAGCGCCTTCCTCCACAATGAGAGCTTGTTGGTGAAGGAAGGCGACGTCGTCCATCAGGGCCAGCCGCTCGGGCGCATCGGGGCCACGGGGCGTGTAACCGGGCCGCATCTCCATTGGGGACTGCGCTGGAACGAAGCGCGGATTGATCCGTTACCGCTGCTAGGCGCAATTCTGACACGTTGATCTAGCTGCGGGCGGTCGACACGCGCGTGAAGTCTAGATCGCTAGGTTGACGTAGGGTCGCGAGCCTTTTCTGGGCGTCAGATGCTGCGCATGCGAGTGCGACATTACAGCACCACGTCTGTCGCAGCTTTACTACACCGGCTTCAGTTAAAGCCCGCTTTCTAGGCGGGGCCAATCTTTCTCTGGCCGCACCCTCTGCGGAAACGGCTCCAAGAGCCGCCCCAAAATCAACCAAAATATAGTTAATATTGAATGAATACTTCATGAAAGAAGCGTTAACGGAAACATCCCGTTGTTGGACTGTTCGCGGACGCAACAATATGTCACATTTTTGTAACCGCGCCGTACAGCTTGGCGTTTCATGTTGCAATAATGCGACATTGCGGGGGAAATGGTCACGTCGTTCCGCACCTGCGCTTTACAGAGTGCGACATGAAGCGCAATTTCGCGGACAGTACGAGCAGGGGAAGCATGTGCAGGATGGCATATATGCCATCAAGCACCCCCTTGCACGTTGGGCGTCGGATAACCGGGCGCCTTGGTTTCATTTCCAGAGCAAGGGACTGGATCGTGAAAAAACTCTCGTCACAGACTATGTTGAAGATCGCGACCGCGCCAGCAGTC
>CAMLFF010000293.1 GCA_946479185.1 uncultured Sphingobium sp. | reverse complement strand
CGAGACGACCTTCGTCAAGATGACTGAAAATGGCCCCGAGCCTGTCGACAGCAGCAACTTCTTTGCAGGCCGCAAGGTTGCGCTCTTCTCCGTGCCCGGCGCCTTCACGCCGACCTGCTCGGCCAAGCATCTGCCCGGCTTCATCGAGAAGGAAGCAGAGCTCAAGGCCAAGGGCGTCGATGAGATTGCCTGCACCGCCGTCAACGATCCATTCGTGATGGGTGCCTGGGGCAAGTCCGCCTCAGCCGGTGACAAGGTGACGATGCTCGCAGACGGCAATGGCAGCTTCGCCAAGGCCGTTGGTCTGGAAATGGACGGAACGAAGTTCGGTCTCGGCATGCGCGGCCAGCGCTTCTCGATGCTGGTGAATGACGGCGTCGTCGAGCAGCTCAATGTTGAAGAGGGTGGCGAGTTCCGCGTTTCCAGCGCGGATTATATGCTCCAGCAAATCTAAGAATTTTCGAGAATGAAGCGGGCGGTCTGGCTGCGTGCCGGATCGCCCATTTTTGTGCGCTTTTGCCCCGCCGGTGCAGGCCACCGTTCATCGCTCTTTATATGGTCACATCTCCGGGCTAGGATGAGCCATGAAACACAGCACAAGCGCCGCCATCATCCAGCAACTGATCAGCGAATATGAGGCCGCGACCGGCAATCTGCGGGATGCCCTGTTCGCCTATGCGCAGGATGGCACCACGCCCCCGGCTGAAACCGTTGCCAACCGCGACTTCTGCTATCCGTCCCTGACGATCGACTATCGCCAGAAGGTCGACAATCCGCCAAGCCATCGCTCATTCGCACGCCTCTCCAAGCCGGGCCGCTATGTGACCACGATCACCCAGCCGGAGATGTTCGCAGCCTATCTCACCGAGCAGCTCGATCTTTTGATGGGCGATTATGACGTGGAGGTGAGTGTTGGACGCAGCGACCAGCCTATCCCTTTCCCTTATGTGCTCGACACCCTGCCCGCCGGAACGCTCGCAACGATTCCACCATCCGAGCTTGGCCGCCATTTCCCGGCGACCGAGCTTGCCGAAATTGGCGATGAGATTGCCGATGGCCTTTTCCTGCCCGGCGCGACCGGAGAACGCCCGCTCGCCCTGTTCGATGCCTTGCGCACGGACTTTAGTCTCGCGCGGCTGCGGCACTACACCGGCACCCCGCCCGAGCATGTGCAGCGCTATGTGCTGTTCACCAATTATCATCGCTATGTGGATGAGTTCGTCCGCTGGGGGTGCGAGGAATTGCAGCGCGAGGGCACGCGCTTCACGTTGCTCTCCGGTGCAGGCGGCGTTGAAATAACGCGGGAAACGGCCAATCCACAGAGCGCTATCGCAGACAGCGCATGGCGGCGGCACCAGATGCCCGCTTATCATATGATTGCGCCTGATGGCTCTGGCATCACCTTGGTCAACATTGGTGTCGGGCCGTCGAACGCCAAGACGATCTGCGATCATCTGGCAGTGTTGCGGCCCGAGGCGTGGTTGATGATCGGCCATTGCGGCGGCCTGCGCCCCAGCCAGCGGATCGGCGATTATGTGCTCGCCCACGCCTATCTGCGTGATGATCATGTGCTTGATGAGATGCTGCCGCCGGAAATTCCGGTGCCCGCCATTGCAGAGGTGCAGGTTGCTTTGGCCGAGGCGGCTGAGCAGGTTCTGGGCGCCAGCAGTGAGAGTGGCAGCGACATGAAGCGTCGCCTGCGAACCGGCACCATCGTGACCACCGACGATCGCAATTGGGAGCTGCGTTATTCGCACTCAGCGCTGCGCTTCTCGCTCTCTCGTGCGGTCGGTGTGGACATGGAAAGCGCGACGATCGCAGCGCAAGGCTATCGCTTTCGCGTGCCCTATGGGACATTGCTCTGCGTGTCGGACAAGCCCATTCACGGCGAGATCAAGCTGCCCGGCCAAGCCAATCGCTTCTATGAGCAGGCCATCGCCGGGCATCTCGCCATTGGCATCGAGGCTTGCGAGCGCCTGCGTCAGCAGGGCGAACGATTGCACAGCCGCAAGCTGCGCGCCTTCAACGAGCCGCCATTCCGCTAAGCCTTACCATGCGCCAATCGTCAGGCGAGCCGCGGGATCGGCTCGCTCCGGGCGATGCATAAACGATCACGGCCCTGTCCCTTGGCGTCATAGAGCGCGACATCGGCTCGCCGCAGGAAATTGACAAGGTTTTCGTCGCCACAAAGGCTCGCGGCACCGATGCTTGCCGTCACCTTCAGTGGCTCGCCATTGGGCAGCGGCACTTCATAATTGCGCAAATGATGGAGAAGCCTGTCGCCAAGGTGCGTTGCATCTTCGAGCGCCGAATTGGGTGCGATCACTAGAAACTCTTCACCACCATAGCGCACGACCATATCGCTCATCCGCACGATGCTCACCACCAGCGAACTTACATGCCGCAGCACCTGATCGCCGACGATATGGCCGTAGCTATCGTTGATATGTTTGAAATGGTCGAGATCGATCATCAGCAGCGAGAGCGGCAGACCTGATCGCCGCGCCCGCTCGATTTCCTCGTCCAGCCGGCTATCGAGATAGCGTCGGTTCAGTAGCCCGGTGAGCGGATCGCGCATCACATCGCGCTCCAGCGACGCGATGCGAACGAGATCCTTGGTCGTCATGGCCGACAGCCTGGAAACCAGCAGTGCAGCCAGCCCCATCAATGCCAATATGCCGCCAACGAAGACGTCTGCATCCGTCGTTGCCAGACCGATGTGGATCGCGGCGAAGATAGGATAGCTGACCGTGAACAGCACCGCCAATTTGTAGAGCCACTGCCAACGCTGGCGGAGCGGCCCTTCCCCCAACATGTTGAGGATGGATTTGAGGGAAAACAGGGATGCTGCCAAACATCCCGTGCCGAAACCGATCAAAAGGATGAAAAGCCAGGTCATCATGTCCCTATAGGAAAATTAGACCCGACTATCATGTTTTCGAAGATGCGCGTGACAGCTTTTGGTTGAATGCTCCGCTTGCAACCAGATTGACCATCCGGCGCAAGCGAACAATCGCCCCATCACCAGCCGCAGACTTTGCCCTTGTTCTTCTCATCCAACCAGGTTTTGAGCGGCGCAAAGTAACGCACCAGCGCCTTGCCACTCATCTCCCGCGAGCCGGTGAAGGCTTGCAGGGCATCGGGCCAAGGCTTTGATGCCCCCATTTCCAGCATGGCGTTCAGCTTCTCACCGACGGCCTTGTTGCCATAGAATGAGCAGCGGTGGAGCGGCCCCTTCCAGCCCGACTGTTTGCATGCTGCCTCATAAAATTGGAACTGCAGCAGCCGCGCGAGGAAATAGCGCGTGTAGGGCACACTCGCCGGAACATGATATTTCGCGCCCGCGTCAAAGGCATCATCAGGGCGGTCCACTGGCGGTTTGATGCCCTGATATTTCAGCCGCATCTCGTTCCACGCCTTGTTATAATCCGCGGTCTTGATCGACCCATCGAACACGCCCCAGCGCCAGCGATCGATCAGCAGACCGAAGGGCAGGAAGGCAACCTTGTCCATGGCCTGCCGTAGCAGCAGGCCGATATCCTTATCAGCGCTTGGCACCTTCGCGGGATCGAGCAGCTTGATATCAACCAGATATTGCGGCGTGATCGAGAGCGCGATGGTATCGCCAATCGCCTCATGGAAGCCGTCATTCGCGCCATTGAGGTAGAGGAAGCTCAGATCCTTATAGGCGCGCTGATAATAATTATGGCCAAGCTCATGATGGATGGTCACGAAATCGCCGCTATCCACCTTCGTGCACATCTTGATGCGAATATCGTCCTTATTGTCGATATCCCAGGCCGAGGCGTGGCACACGACTTCACGGTCGAGCGGCTGGATGAACTGGGTGCGCTTCCAGAATGTTTCAGGCAAAGGATCAAAGCCGACTGACGAGAAGAAACCCTCGCCAATCTTGAACATCTCCTTTTCGGAAACGCCGCGCTTGGCTGGGTCTGTTTCGCGCGGGTCGGTCTGCACATAGCCCTTCGCCTTGAGCAGCGCACCAATATCATAG
>CAMLFF010000292.1 GCA_946479185.1 uncultured Sphingobium sp. | reverse complement strand
ATCATCGGACATATAGCCCCAGCTATACAGATGCACGAGCGCCGAGACGCTGGTGATGACGACCAGCATGGTTGCGGTGAGGGAATCCACCCGCAGCGCCCAGCTCACGTCGAAACCGCCCGAGCGGATCCAGGTGAACACCGGCTCCACGCTGGCCTCGGCATGACCACCCAGGAACGACAGGAAGATCGGCCAGGATAGCGCGCAAGAGAGGAACAGCGCGCCAGTCGTGATGACCTTGGCCGGCACATTGCCGATGGCGCGATTGCCCAGCCCTGCGATGATCGCGGCCAGCAACGGACCGAAAACGATGATTGAGATCATTCGCTCAGCCCTTCATGCGGTTCGCGTCGTCAACGGCAATCGTGCCGCGCGACCGGAAATAGATAACCAAGATGGCAAGGCCGATAGCCGCTTCGCCCGCCGCAACCGTAAGCACGAACATCGCGAAAACCTGGCCGACGAGATCGCCGAGGAAGGCGCTGAACGCCACCAGATTGATGTTCACTGCCAACAGGATGAGCTCGATCGCCATCAGGATGACGATGATGTTCTTGCGGTTGATGAAGATGCCCAGCACGCCAAGCACGAACAGGATCGCGCTGACCACCAGATAATGCGCCAGGCCGATCATAGCTCGACACCTTCGCCAACGGGTTGATTGATATTGCGGACCGCATCTTCAGGCCGACGCTTGACCTGCTGGCTGATATTCTGGGTGCGAACACCACCGCGCGCGCGATGGGTCAGCACGATTGCGCCGATCATCGCGACCAGCAGAATGAGCCCAGCTGCCTCGAAGAGGAAGAGATAGCGCGTGTATAGCAGCTCACCGATGGCCTGAATATTTGGCGTCTCGTTATTCACGGGCGCAATGCGCTGCGACAGCTCAAGCGCCCCGGCTTTCCAGGCGGCGATGCCCAGTACCAGCTCGACCAGCAACACGGCGGCAATTGCGCCGCCCAATGGGAAATAGCTTACAAAGCCCGCGCGCAACGCGGCAAAATCAATGTCGAGCATCATCACGACGAAGAGGAACAGCACCGCAACAGCGCCGACATAGACGATCACCAGCAGCATCGCGACGAACTCAGCCGAGAGCAGAACCATCAGCCCTGCTGCGTTGAAAAACGCCAGGATGAGCCACAGCACACTGTGCACCGGATTGCGCGCGAGGATCACCATCGTGCCCGAGGCCACGACAATGCTCGCGAACAAATAAAAGGCTAGAATATGAACGGGCAAAACGTCCCCCTCTGGTCCCGGTGCGGCTTAACGGTAGGGTGCGTCGGCGGCAAGGTTTGCCGCGATTGCACGTTCCCATTTATCACCGTTGGCGAGCAGCTTGGCCTTGTCATAGATAAGCTCTTCCCGCGTTTCGGTCGCGAATTCGAAATTTGGCCCTTCGACAATCGCGTCGACCGGGCAGGCCTCCTGGCAGAAGCCGCAATAAATGCACTTCACCATATCGATATCGTAGCGCGTCGTACGGCGTGAGCCGTCATCGCGCGGCAAAGCCTCAATGGTAATCGCCTGCGCCGGGCAGACCGCTTCGCACAGCTTGCAGGCAATGCAACGCTCTTCGCCATTGGGATAGCGGCGCAGCGCATGCTCACCACGGAAGCGCGGCGAAATCGGGTTCTTCTCGTAGGGGTAATTGATCGTCGCCTTGGCCTTGAAGAAATATTTCAAGGTCAGCGCGTGCGCCTTCAGGAATTCCCACAGCGTGTAGGATTTGATGAGATGGGCGATGCTCATGCGGCAGCTCCATAACGGGTCAGCATGAGGAACCCGGAAACGAGGAAAATGAAGAAGAGCGAGAGCGGCAGGAAGATTTTCCAGCCCAGGCGCATCAGCTGATCATAGCGGAAGCGCGGCACGGTCGCTTTCACCCAGCTGAACATGAAGAAGAAGATGAACGTCTTGAGCAGCAGCCAGATTATGCCGGGCACCACATAAAGCGGTGCCCAGTCGATAGGCGGCAGGAAGCCACCCCAGAACAGCAGCGCATTGAGCAGGCACATCAGGATGACATTGGCATATTCGCCAAGCCAGAAGAGCGCGAAGCTCATCGATGAATATTCGGTCTGATAACCAGCAACGAGCTCGGACTCCGCCTCGGTCAGATCGAAAGGCGCACGCGCCGTTTCGGCCAAGGACGAGATGAAGAACACAACCGCCATCGGGAACAGCAGCGGATTGAAACCGTGGCCGTTCAGGAAGCCATAATAGCCCTTCTGCGTCTCGACGATGGTCGTGAGATTGAAGCTGCCGGACCAAAGGACGACGGCGATCAGCACAAAGCCGATGGAGACCTCATAAGAGATCATCTGCGCGCTGGCGCGCATCGCGGAATAGAAGGGATATTTGGAGTTAGAGGCCCAACCCGAAATGATCACGCCGTAAACGCCGAGCGAGCTTATCGCGAGGATATAAAGCAGGCCGACATTGATGTCCGCCAGCACCATGCCGATATCGAACGGGATCACCGCCCAGGCCAGCAGGGCTACCGTGAAGGTAATGATCGGCGCGAGCAGGAACAACACCTTGTTCGACGCGCTCGGGATAATCGTTTCCTGCAGGAAAACCTTGAGGCCATCCGCAAAAGACTGGAGCAAACCAAGGGGACCGACCACGTTCGGTCCGCGGCGCAGAGCCATTGCGGCCCAGATCTTGCGATCGACATAGATGATCATCGCCACGGCGAGCATCAGCGGCAGCGCGATCAGCAGGATGAGGATGAGGTTCGCGATGAACCAGCCAAAGCCGATGCCGAGGAAGGATTGGAACCAGGCGGTCATTCCGCAGCCTCCGCAAACTCTGCGCCGTGGACGAGTTCAGCCGAACAGCGCTGCATCGTCGGGCTGGCCCGGCAGATGGCGTTGGTGAGGTAGAAATCCTTGATCGGCAGCTTGATCTCGCCCTGCGCGGTTGCCGCGATTGAAGGAACGCTCCAGCCATAATCGGCTAGGCCTTCCTGCGCGAGCGCCGGGACCGCCGCATACATGGCAGCGCGCAATTGCGCGAAGCTGTCAAACGGGAGCGTCTTGCCGAGCACATCGGAGAGCGCACGCAGGATCGTCCAATCCTCGCGCGCGTCACCCGGCGCGAACACGGCCTTGTCGCCCCGTTGCACGCGGCCTTCGGTGTTCACATAAGTGCCAGCCTTCTCGGTATAAGCCGCACCTGGCAGGATGACATCGGCGACATGCGCGCCCTGGTCACCATGATGGCCGACATAGACTTTGAAGCTCTGGCCGAAGAGATCGAACGGCACATCGTCTGCCCCCATCAGGAACAGCAGCTTGGGTGCGCTCGCCGCAATGGCCTTCACGCCACCTTGCGCTGCATAGCCCAGCATCAGTCCGCCCATGCGCGCGGCGGCCATGTGGACCACGTTAAAGCCGTTCCAGTCATCGCGGATCAGGCCGAGTGTCTCGACAGCAGCCAGTGCCGCGCCTTGCAGGCCGGGCACGGCTAGCGCGCCGCCACCCATGATGAGCGCGGGACGCTTGGCGCCCTTGAAAGCCTCCATTACCTCAGCGGGCAGCTTGCCGAGCAAAGCAGCATCATTGCCGAGCGCAGTGACCTTGTATGTCAGGTCCACGTCATCCGGGCCAATGGTCCAGACTTTCGCGCCCTTCTTGATCGCCTTGCGGATGCGCGTGTTGATCAGCGGCGCTTCAAGGCGCAGGTTCGTGCCGACGAGCAGGATCGCGTCCGCCGTCTCGATGCCCGCGAGCGTGGAATTGAAGTTCACCGCCGAGAGGCTGGACACATCGTAATCGAGGCCACCCTGGCGCCCTTCGAGCTGCGTTCCGCCCAGTGCGTGCACGAGCTCGCGCGCCGCGAACATCGTCTCGCAATCGAGCTGATCGCCTGCAATCGCCGCGACCGATCCGGCGGCACCCTTGGCAACCGATGCGATGGCGGCAAACGCCTCATCCCATGTGGCCTCGACCAGCTTGCCATTCTTGCGGACATAGGGCTTGTCGAGACGCTTGCGCACAAGACCATCGACCACATGG
>CAMLFF010000291.1 GCA_946479185.1 uncultured Sphingobium sp. | reverse complement strand
TGCGCGCCGCGCGCACCCGCTCGATGATGCGCAGATAGGAATCGCGATCATGGCTGCGGTTCATCGCCTTGAGGATGCGGTTGCTGCCTGATTGCACCGGCAGATGCAGGAAGGGCATGAGCTTTTCGACATCGGCATGGGCATCGATCAGCCCCTGCGTCATGTCGTTGGGATGGCTGGTGGTGTAGCGGATGCGCGCAAGGCCGGGCAGCTTGTCGAGCGCGCGGATCAGGCCATCTAGCCCTTGCGTGCGGCCCGCCTCATCCTCACCAGTCCAGGCATTCACATTCTGGCCAAGCAGCGTGATTTCTTTCGCGCCAGCATCCACGAGCGCGCGCGCTTCATTGAGGATCGCCGACCAAGGCCTGCTGACCTCCGCGCCACGCGTGTATGGCACCACGCAATAGGTGCAGAATTTGTCGCACCCTTCCTGCACGGTAAGAAATGCGGAGGGCGCACTGCGCCGCGCGCGGACGGGCAGCGCATCGAATTTAGAATCGAGCGGCATGTCGGTATCGACCGCCTGACGCCCGGCAATCACATCATCGATGAGGCCGGGCAGACGATGATAGGCCTGCGGACCGACCACAATATCCACCATCTTCGTGCGCCGGGTGATCTCCGCGCCTTCAGCTTGCGCCACGCAGCCCGCGACGGCGATCATGGGGCGGGTGCCATCTTCACGGGCGAGGCGGCCAATGTTTGAGAAGACCCGCTCGGACGCCTGCTCGCGAATATGGCAGGTGTTGAGCACCACCAGATCGGCGTCCGCGCCTTCCGCTGCAGCCGTCATGCCGCGCCCGGCGAGCAGCTCCGTCATCCGCTCGCCATCATAGACGTTCATCTGGCAGCCGTAGGATGTGACTTGGAAGGTCTTGGGTGTCGTCTTGGTCATGGGCGCGCCTATACAGAGGATGGACCGCACACGAAAGGGGCCGAACAATGCAGGCGATGTGCGGCTGTCGGCAGCGTTTAGTGAGCGAGCGACGTCTCCATGCGCGTGCGGATTTCAGCGGCCAAAGCCTTGCGATCGGCATGGGCCGCAGGATCAAACGGATCGAGAAAATGGAGCGTCACTATGCGCCGACCGGGCGCGCCCAATATGCGCAGCGCATTGGCTGTGCCGCTTTCGCCTTCGCGCCACACGACAATGTCGGTCGCGTCACCATAATCGATCAGCACCGGCTGGATGAGGATCGCGCGGGGCGGGGGCAATAGAACGGCGAAAAGCGCCGGTTTGAAGGGCAATAATTTGGTGCCATCGCCCGTCGTCCCTTCCGGGAAGAGCGTGATAGGCTGATGGGAGGCGATCGCATTGCGGACGCTTTCGATCTGGCTCGAGATGACGCCGCGCCGCTCACGCGCAATGAAGATCGTGTTGTTCTGCGCTGCCAGCCAACCGACGACCGGCGTGCGCTCAATGCCATCCTTGGAAATGAAAGCGCAGCCGGTTGCGCCGCCCATCGCCAAAATATCGATCCAGCTGATGTGGTTGGCGGCAAAGAACACATCGTGCAGCAAAGGCGTGCCCTTGGTCCGCACATCGAATCCGGCGGCCCGGGCAGCGCGTCCAAGGAAGCGGAGGGGCCAGGGTGAGTGGCCCGCACGGCGCGCAAGCAAATGCGGGACAATGCAGGCAAGCACGAGGCCAATCAGCCGCGCTAGTCTCCAGAACACACGAAGGTGATTCATTTAACGTGTGAGGGTGAGCGAAGGCGACAGGGAAAGCGAAACCACAGGTCGCCCGCCGTCTCAGTCCTTGCGGTCGCGGTCGAGCGCTACGCCGTACAGCTCCATGCGGTGATCGACGAGGCGATAGCCAAGCTTCTCCGCAATGAGCCGCTGAAGCTGCTCCAGCTCCGGATCGACGAATTCAACGACCTTGCCCGTTTCAACATCGATCAGGTGATCGTGATGGGCTTCTGGCGCAGGCTCGTAGCGGGCGCGGCCATCGCCAAAATCGTGGCGCTCCAAAATGCCTGCTTCTTCAAACAGACGCACGGTGCGGTACACAGTTGCGATGGAGATGTTGGAATCGATGGCGGAAGCGCGCTCATGCAGCTTCTCGACATCGGGATGATCTTCGCTCTCGGAGAGAACGCGCGCAATGACGCGACGCTGATCCGTGATCCGCAGACCACGCTCGGCGCACAGCGCCTCGATATCAATTGTCCGGCTCATAGGGCTGTGTAACTCAAATTGCCGCGACAGGAACCCGCTAAATTAAAAGGTGCCGGTTGCGATCCAAAAAAAGGCGCTGTCGGTTCTGAAAACCGGCAGCGCCCTATAACTCGTAAAATCAAAGCGTTTTACTTGCGCGGACGCCGACGCGACGTGCCAAGGCCAATCTTCTTGGCAAGAGTGCGGCGCTGCTCTGCGTAATTCGGCGCGACCATTGGGTAATCGGCGGGGAGGCCCCACTTGGTGCGATAATCGTCTGGCGTCATCTGATAATGCGTCATCAGGTGGCGCTTGAGCATCTTAAGCTTTTTGCCGTCCTCGAGGCAGACAATATAGTCTGGCTTGATGGATGCCCGAATGGAAACCGCAGGCTCTTGCTTAGGCTGAGCGGGCGGCGCTTCCTTATGAAGGCCAGCAAGCGCGCCATAAACATTCTGGATAAGAACCGGCAGATCGGAAACGGCAACGCTGTTGTTGGAAACATGAGCGGCAACGATATCCGAGGTCAACGTTACGAGCATTTCGTCCCGCGCATTGTCTTCCGACATATGGGTGTCCTTCAATATTACAATGATCTTTTAAAAACCGGAATCGGTTTCTTAAGCGAAGTCTGTGATTTATTTTAGGCTGTATAGCGCAAAAGAGCAAGGCGCGCAGCAGAGAGAAATCAGCGCTGTCCCAAAATGATCTTGAAGCTGAGCGCATGGAACCGTTCGCCATTGTTTCCAACGTAATAGTTATGACGAAGGTTATACTGGTGGAACCCAGCCTTGCTATAAAGATGCATCGCCGGATTTCCCGAGCGCACTTCCAGGAACATTGTCTGTGCGCCGCTTCCTTCGGCCTCGCTCATACAGCGATCAAGCAGTCGCCGCCCATGATTGCGGCCGCGCCGATCAGGATGGACCGCAAGAAGAAGAAGTTCAGCCTCGCCAACAATAGAGCGAAGTAGAGCAAAGCCGACCGGCACAGTTCCCACGCGTCCGATGACTAGGAGCGCGCCCGGCAATTGCATCATGGATCTAAGCTGTGCGGCCGACCATGCCTCGCCATATTCAGGCCGGAAGGCGGGCTGCATAATGCTCATCGCATCGGCAATATCGCTGTCTTCAGCTTGCTGCACAATGTCGATTCGCAGCGCATCGTCGTCGCTCATCAACGCACCTCGACTGGCGTTCGTATGCGTGGCGACGCCATCGGCTTTGCATCTGCCCCTCGCCCATAGTCGGGCACGGGTTTGCGCTGTCGTTGAGGCAAGGGGAGGCGAAGCGCTTCTCTCGCGTCTGGCAAGAGCGGCACGGCGTGCCCCGACGCCCCAGCATCGATCAATATTTGCGCGCCCGATCCGACGATGAGTTGGACACCAATCATTCGCGCCAAAGTATCGATCGCTGTGGATTGGATGGCAAGTGGCGCGGCTTGCAGGGGGCTGTCGTCGCTTGCAGGCGCAATTGCCCAGAACAGCTCACCATGACCGCCGACCATCACCACGGCAAAGTCGCTCTGCGGCGCTAAGCGCTCGCGTGCCATCGCCGCGACGAGATCAAGGCAGCCATAGCCCTCGACCGGCACGCCCCAGCCAAAGCCAAGGCTGACCGCCGCCGCCACGCCAACCCGCACGCCCGTAAAGCTGCCTGGCCCGACATCGACCAATATGCGGTCGCACCGGCCACCCTCGGGCAGCGCAGCGATGGCGGGCAGCAACGCCTCGGCATGGCCCCGGCCCAGCTCGGCATGGCTCGACGCAATGAGCGCGTCATCATCGAACAGCGCAATCGACAAGGCGGGCGTCGCGCAATCGATAGATCGGAAGAGCGTCGTGTAGGGAAAGAGTGTAGATCTCGGTGGTC
>CAMLFF010000290.1 GCA_946479185.1 uncultured Sphingobium sp. | reverse complement strand
GCCGTGGCGGCGGCCCTGCTGGCGCCCGCGGCGCCCCCCGCGGCGGCGGTGATCGCGGCGGCGGCGGCGGCGGCGGCGGCGGTGGCTTCCGTCCAGGCGGTGGCGGTGGCTTCCGCGGTGGTCCTGGCGGCGGCGCTCCTCGCGGCGGTGGCGGCGGTATGCCTGCCCAGGTCGTTGGCGAAGGCTCCGGCACTGTAAAATTCTTCAACGGACAAAAGGGCTTCGGCTTCATCGTTCGTGACGATGGTGGTGAGGACGTTTTCGTTCACATCAGCGCCGTCGAGCAGGCTGGTCTCACCGGCCTTGCTGAGGGACAGCAGCTGAAGTTCACGCTGGTCGACCGTGGCGGCAAGATCTCCGCAAGCGATCTGGTGATCGAAGGCGAAGCGCTGCCCGTGACTGAACGTCCGGCAGCAGAGCGCGAAGAGCGCGGCCCAGCCCGTCAGCTGACCGGCGAGCGTTCAAGCGGCACGGTGAAGTTCTTCAACGCGATGAAGGGCTTCGGCTTCATTCAGCGCGATGATGGCCAGCCAGACGCTTTCGTGCACATCAGTGCTGTTGAGCGTGCCGGCATGGTTTCGCTTCAGGAAGGTGATCGTCTCGACTTCGAGCTCGAAGTCGATCGTCGCGGCAAATATGCTGCGGTGAACCTGGAAGCCAAGCACGACTGATTCGCGCTTAGCGTTAGAGACATGAAAAAGGGCCGGGAGCAGATGCTTCCCGGCCCTTTTGCTATGCTTGAGACTTTAGAGGAGCTTCAGGCCCCGCGACCGGCCTCGAAGAGGAACCAGGCGCGCTGCTCGGCCTGATCGGTCCAGTCATCAATGATGCCGTCCGTCGCATTGTCGCCAGCCACACCAGCAAGCTCCTTGGCGGCCCGCAGCGATTCGACCAGCGCGAGATTGTCGTTGCGCAACTCGGTCAGCATGTCAGCTGGCGTCACGAAGTCGGCGTCATTATCCTTGATCTTCTGGCGGCGCGAAATGTCGCCAATCGAGCGGAGCGCCGTACCGCCAGTCTTGCGGATGCGCTCGGCAATCAGGTCCGTCGTCGCGAGGATCTCCGCAGCCTGTTCGTCGAACATCAGATGATAATCGCGAAAATGCGGGCCGGAGACATGCCAGTGGAAATTCTTGGTCTTGAGGTACAGCGCATAGCTGTCTGCGAGCAAGCCGTTGAGGGCATCGGCTACCGCCTTCACGGCATTGCTCCTGAGGTCGGTTGGCGTGTTGAGCGCACTGTTAGTCATGTCGTCATCTCCTTGAATAGAAGGCCGTGCAGCAGCTCTCACTACCGCGTCGATGACCCTCTATGCCAGAGAAGATGCCCTTTCGCGAATGGATAGCCCCGCACAGATTGATCGAACAAAGCGATCAATGGAAGACTTATCGATCAATCTTGCACGCCTCGCTTCTAGCGGCATCCCCGCAAAGCCGCCGCAGCACGATACATTTGCGCGCTGCTGTGCGACCCGATCATGTCGTCCTGCGCCGCATCGCGCATCAGCGAAAGATAGGTCAGGGCCACCTGCCGATGCCCATTATAGGCGACGACCGACTCGAGCATGCTCGCCAGTCCCTCAACCGCATCAAAGCCGTGACGACGCGCAAAGCCGCGCACCTCGTCCAGCTGCTCGCACAAGGCGACGAGGGAGAGCCTAGCGCAACCGCCCTGCAAAGCTTCGATTCGGCTCAGCAACTGGCTGCGAACCATGAATGCCGCATCATGACGCACGCATCTCTCCTTCAGCTCTGCTCCGCGACTCCTCTGACAGGATGGTGCGGCAGTCTCGTGACGCCACCATCTTGCATGGCGATGGTTAAGGTCGCGTTTCCTTTGTCGATCACGAGAGTCTGTTGGCGCGAAGGCGATTGGGCCGCAGCGCAATGGCCGAAAGCTTGACAAGGGCTGCCGATTCCCGCATTGCCCGCCGCCGAACGGGTGTTGCGTGAGGCAGCATCTATTTTCGTAAGATTTTCAGCGTTCTTCCCTTGCTTCCCGCAAGGCTAGTAGCGCATTCTGTTGAGGAAACGGTCATGGCGAAGCCATCCACAGTCAAGATCAAGCTGGTCAGCACTGCTGATACGGGTTTCTACTACGTCACGAAGAAGAACCCGCGCACGCAGACCGAGAAGCTGAACTTCCGCAAATATGATCCCGTCGTGCGCAAGCATGTCGAGTTCAAGGAACATAAGATCAAGTAATCGCCTAGGCGAAGCGCTTCGCAGCGCCGCGCCAGTCGCTTGATTGCCTTAAGGGCTCGGATCGATCGGATCCGGGCCTTTATCTGTTGGTGCGACGCTGGAAAGTCGGCCCGAATCAGCTTGTAACGGGCTCCGGCTCCAACAGGCCGTTCACGACCTCCATGAAGCGCAGCACGGATATGGGCTTGGACACATAGGCACTCGCCCCTGCCGCGCGAATGCGGTCCTCATCCCCAACGCCCGCATAAGCCGTGACCGCCATGATCGGCACATTGGCCAGCACCGAGTCGGCGCGAAACGATGTGATGAGATCGAGGCCCGTCACATGGGGCAGCTGAATATCGGTGATGATCAGGTCCGGCCGGAAAGCAATCGCGCGCTCGAAGGCGTCACGCCCATCCCGCACAGCATCGGTCTCATGACCATGCACCCTGAGCAGGTCACAAAAGAGCTTCATATTGAGCTCATTGTCCTCGACAACCAACACGCGTTTTGACACGGACATTCCTTATGCCGATGGACGATACACATAAACGACAGACCTCGCCATCCTCGGCGCAGTCTGCAATGCGCTCCGAATATCTTATCCACGCGGCGGAGGAAACCACGGCGCAGACGCTTGCGCTTCAACTCGTCGGCTGGATCCTGTCAGATGTCGCACGGGTGGAGCGCATGTTCTCCATCACCGGCCTCGATCCCGATTCGCTCCGCGCCAGCCTTTCTGATCCCGCTGCGCTCGGCGCGATCATGGATTTCGTCATCAATCATGAGCCGGATCTGCTCGCCTGCGCCGATGCGCTTGGCATAAGGCCTGCCGCGATCGTCACCGCGAGAGAGAGATTGGCGCGATGACGCGCCCGCTCATCATCACCGATTGCGACGAGGTGCTGATGCACATGGTCGTGCCGTTTCGGGCATGGCTGGACGAGCATCATGGCATCCACTTCGATTTCAGCGGCGGTTTCGAGCGCGCCCTGCGCCACAAGACCAGCGGCGATGTGGTGGAGCGGGCGATCGTTTGGGAATTGCTCGGCGGCTTCTTCAAGACCGAGATGCACCGGCAGACACCAATCACCGGCGCCGTGGAGGCGATGACGCGGCTTGCCGAACGAGCCGACATCGTGATCCTCACCAACATCGGCGCGGAGATGGCGCAGGCGCGTGCCGAGCAGATCCACCGCCATGCCCTGCCCTATCCAGTGGTTGGCAATCGTGGCGGCAAGGGCCCTGCCGTCAGCCTGCTGATGCAGCAGCGCCAACCGCCGATCACTTTCTTCATCGATGATCTTGCCGCCAATCACGCCTCCGTCGCGCGGGATGCCCCGCAATGCTGGCGCCTGCATCTGGTGGGCGAGCCGGAAATGGCGCCCCATGTGGAGGTTGCCCGCGAGGCGCATGAGCGGATCGACGATTGGGGGGTGGCCGAGCAGTGGATTTTGACGCGGATCGACGAGTATGAGCTGATTACTGCCACTGCGGATACTTGACGCGACACGCCTCTCATGCTGTGGCTCACCCCATGAACAGCATTGATCAGCACCTCGCCGCGCAAGGCATTGCGCTCCCCACCGCCGCCACGCCAGTCGCGGCCTATGTGTCCACGGTCCTGGTGGGCAATCTGCTCCACATCAGCGGGCAGTTGCCGTTTACGACGGATGGCGTGCTGATGACCGGCAAGGTCGGTGGAGAGCATGATTTGGCTTGGGGCGTGGCTGCAGCTGAGCGTTGCGCGCTCATGCTCGTCGCGCAGATGAAAGCAGCACTCGATGGCGATCTGAGCCGCGTAGAGCGCATCGTGAAGCTGGGCGCATTCGTCGCCAGCACGCTGCTCGCTCCGAGACCGAGCGGCTTGCCGTCGAG
>CAMLFF010000289.1 GCA_946479185.1 uncultured Sphingobium sp. | reverse complement strand
TCGCAGCGCGCTTCGTGCTGATGATCGACCTTGCACTGCTCATGGGCCTGCCGCTCTTCTGGTGGCTCATGGGCATGAGCGGGCGGCGTAGCCTCATCATCTTGCTGGCCATCGGCGGCGCCCTCGCCTCGGCCTTCTGGCTGCTGGCGAGTGCCGCCGCCATGACCGGCACGCCGCTCATGCCGCCAGACTGGGCAACCGCCGAAATATTACTGACGATGACCCCCATCGGCACGATCCTGGCGGTTCGCGCCGTCGCACTGCTGCTCACACTCCTGATCGCCGCTCTCCCACGCGGCAACCATTGGGCCATCCTCCCCGCCGCCATCGCCGCCGCCACGCTCGCCTGGACAGGCCATGCCGGCGCGACAGAGGAACTCGCAGGCACACTCCACCGCGCAGCTGATGTCGCGCATATCTGGGCCGCCTCAGCTTGGCTCGGCGCGCTCGCGGTGCTGCTCCACGCCGTCTTCACCCTGCGCGCGACCAGCAGCAATGTGCAGCGCGTCGGCCGCATGTTGAGCCAGTTCGCGATCATCGGCACCGTCATCGTCGCCACGCTCGTGCTGAGCGGCGTCATCAACGGCATCATGATCGTGGGCGTGACGAACCTCCCCGGCCTCACCGGCAGCACCTATGGCTGGCTGCTCGCCGCCAAGCTCGCCCTCTTCGCGCTGATGCTCACCCTCGCCGCCGCGAATCGCTGGAGCCTCTCCCCCGCACTAGAACAGGGGCCGCCGGCGCGTCCGCTCGCCCATCTGCGACTCTCCCTGCTGCTGGAAACAAGTGCAGCCATCGCGATCATCGCCCTCGTCGCCGCACTCGGCACGCTCGATCCGATGGCCTGAGGTCAGTAGAATATTCTACGCCGACCAAAACTTGCGGCATGAAGGAGAGACATCATGCCGAGACTCGATATTTAAAGCTCGTTTACCCGCTCATAATCGAGGTTCAGGGTAGAGGCTCAATTTGAGGTAGAAGATGGTGGATAATAGCGCGACTGCAGCTGGACCAGCCGGCTTCGACACAACATATAAGCCCGCCCCAGCGCCCCGCACGCGGCTGCAGAATATCGATGCGCTGCGCGGTCTCGTCATGATCCTCATGCTGCTCGATCATTTGCGCGAAACATGGTTCGTCTATCTCCCCGTCGCCGATCCGCTCGATGCCACCACCACCCTGCCCGCACTCGGCTTCGCGCGGTTCGCCGTCAGCTTCTGCGCACCGATCTTCGTCGCGCTCACCGGCCTTGGCGTCTATCTCTTCAGCCTCAATCACACGCCCAAAGAGACAACCGTCTATCTGCTGACGCGCGGCTCGCTGCTGATCGCCATCGAGCTCCTCTATCTCGGGCCGCTCTATTGGGGGATCGTACCGCAGCCGACATTCTGGCTGCAGGTCATCTGGTGCATCGGCCTGTGCATGATTGCGCTCACGATGCTCAAGCAATTGCCGCGCCCTGCGCTCATCGCGCTTGGTCTCGTTTTGGTCTGCCTCCACAATCTTCTCGATCCGATCAAGCTTGTGCCGGGCGATACCTTCTTCCCGCTCTGGGCGATCCTCCATCAGCGCGATGTGATTGACCTGCCCTTCGGATTCGTCGCTAAAACCACTTACCCAATCCTGCCCTGGCTCGGCGTCATCTCGCTCGGCTTCGGCATTGGGCCCTGGTTCGCGCCAGATGTGTCAGCGCAGACGCGCCAGCGCCGCCTGCTCATTCTCGGCTTCGGCATGGTGGCCGCGTTCATCGTCTTGCGCCTGCTCAACATCTATGGCGACAAGCCCTGGCAGCCGGTCGAGGGCGATCTGACGCGCTCGACCGTCGCTTTCATCTCGATGACCAAATATCCACCGTCGCTGCTGTTCCTGCTGCCAACGCTCGGCATTGGCGCCTTGCTGCTCGTGGCGTTTGAGCGGATCGCCAACTCCAGTCTCGTCGCTGCCCTCGCCGTGTTCGGTGGCGCGCCGATGTTCTTCTACCTGCTCCACCTCACGGTATTGCGCATCCTGTATCACAGCGCGCTCGCGATCTGGGGGCCGAACTATGGCAGCAATTACGGCTTCGACAATTATAACTGGGTGTTCGTCTGGTATGCCGCGATGATCATCCCGCTCTATTTCCCCACGGTCTGGTTCGCCCGCCTCAAGCGGCGTCGGCGCGACATTGCCTGGCTCAAATATTTCTGACCGCATAAACTGCCGGGCAATTGTGACACTATGTCGCGATCTGCGGACATCGTCGCCCTGTTCGGCAGAGTAATGCGGTTAATCTCGATATTCTCGATGAATGGCAGCGCAGCAGAAAATACTGGATAAGCGAGCAAGGGAGCGAAGACAGCCTTATGGATGACTGGATCTCCAGCAACGTTTCCAGACGGACCCTGCTCGGCGGCCTCGCCGCGGGCATGCTGGTCACCAGCGCAGATGCCGCGACGCCGGCCCGGCCTAAACGCGGTGGCCGCATCCGCATCGCCAGCATCAACGCATCGACCGCCGACACGCTCGACCCTGCCAAGGGCGGCCTCTCCACCGATTATCTGCGCCATTATCTCATCTATAGCGGCCTCACCCAATATGATGGTCAGTTGCGCGGTCGCCCCGGCCTCGCCGAGCAGATGCGTACCAAGGATAATATCCTCTGGCACATCCGCCTGCGCAAAGGCGTGACCTTCCACAATGGCAAATCGCTGACAGCAGACGACGTCATCTATTCGCTGATGCGCCATAAAAGCCCGGCAACAGCGTCGAAAGTTGAGGCCGTCGCGGCGCAATTCGCCAGCGCCCGCCGCATCGGTCCATTGGACCTTGAACTGCGGCTCACCGGCCCCAATCCTGATCTGCCCGCCATTCTTGCGCAGCCTCACTTCCTGATCGTGGAAAATGGCCGCACCGACTTCCGCGTCGCAAACGGCACTGGACCATTTATTTGCCGCTCCTTCGCGCCGGGCATCCGCACGATCGTGCGCCGCAATCCCAATTATTGGAAGCCCGGTCGACCTTATCTCGATGAGATCGAGCTCATCGCAATCTCCGACGAGATTTCGCGCGTCAACGCGCTGCTTTCGGGCGATGTGCAGATGGTCAACGCGGTCAGCCCCGGCTCGGTCAAACGGGTGCGCGCATCCTCCCGGCACGCGATCATGGAGACCAAGTCTGGCCTCTTTACCGACCTCATCATGCGCCGCGATCATCCGACCACCGGCAATCCCGATTTCGTGCTCGCAATGAAATATCTGATGGATCGCGAACTCATCAAGCGCGCGCTCTTCCGCGGCTATGCGACCATCGGCAATGATCAGCCGATTGCGCCGATCGACCCCAATTACAACCCGAACATCCCACAGCGCGCCTTCGATCCGGATCGTGCGCGCTTTCACCTCAAGCGCGCAGGAATGCTCGGTTCACGCTTGCCTGTCTATGTGTCCCCGGCCGCGAACCTGTCCGTCGATATGGGGTCGATCCTGCAGGAACATGCCGCACAGATCGGCCTGAACTTGGCGATCAACCGCGTCCCTGCCGACGGCTACTGGTCCACCCATTGGATGAAGCACCCGCTCACCTTCGGGAACGTCAATCCAAGGCCGACAGCCGATCTCATGTTCAGCCTGTTCTTCCAGTCCAAGGCGCTGCAAAACGAGTCCGGCTGGAACAGTCCGCGCTTTGACCGGCTTTTGCTAGAAGCGCGCCACGCCATCAGTCCAGCGCGGCGCAAGGAAATTTATGGCGAGATGCAGCTGCTCGTGCATCAGCATGGCGGCGTCTCGATCCCCGTCTTCATCAGCCTTCTCGATGGCTATGATCGACGGCTGAAGGGCATGTTCCCGATCCCCTTGGGAGGTTTCATGGGCTATACATTCGGCGAGTATGCCTGGTGGGACGCATGAGCGGCCCTACATCCTCATCCTCGCGCTGGCGCGTGCCTGCGATCCTCATCGCCAAGCGCACCGGCATGGCGTTCGTCACGCTCTTCCTGGTCTCCGCCGTCATCTTCACGATCAGCGGGCTTTTGCCAGGCGATAGATCGGAAGAGCGTCGTGTAGGGAAAGAGTGTAGATCTCGGTGGTC
>CAMLFF010000288.1 GCA_946479185.1 uncultured Sphingobium sp. | reverse complement strand
AGCTTGGCCTGCTCATCCTCAATGCCCATCGCATTGCCGCCAATGCCGCTCGAGAATCCGCACTGGGGCGAAAGCGCAAGCTGGTCGATATCGAGGAACTTCGCCGCTTCCTCGATCCTCCGCTTGAGTTCGTCTGCCGTTTCCATCTCGCCGCGCTTGGTGGTGACGAGGCCAAGGACCACGCGCTTACCCTTGGGGACAAACCGCAGCGGCTCGAAACCCCCAGCACGCACGCTATCATATTCGAGAAAATAGCCGTTTATATTCAGTCCGTTGAACATGACCTCTGCGATCGGCTCATAGCCGCCTTCCGCCACCCAGCGCCCCGCGAAATTGCCTCGGCACACATGCATGCACAGGCTCATATCGTCCGGGCAGCCGGCAATCGCATTGTTGATGAGCCGCGCATAGACATGGGGCAGCTCATCCGGGTCCTCGCCAATACTGGTCTGCACCTGCGCGCGCAGGCTGGGGTCGCACAGATAGGCGAAATTGGTCTCGTCGATCTGCAGATAGCGGCACCCCGCATCCACCAGATCGCCAATCTCCTGCGCATAGACCGCCGCCAGATCGGTATAGAACTCCTCCATCGTGGGGTAAGCCGTCGTGTCGATGGCATCGCGCCCACCGCGAAAATGCATGATTGAGGGCGAAGGAATCGTGATCTTCGCCGTCTCCTTCGTCACCGTTTTCAAGAACTTGAAATCATCCACGAAGATGGGGTTGGGCCGCGCAAGCTTGCCCGCCACCCGCAGCGTATGCGGTTTGCCTTCAACTGAGCCCTGCTCGTTATGGAAGGTCGTCGTATAGTTGGAATGCCACGGCTCGACATTCTCGAACCGCAACAGAAAATCAGTGTGCCAGCTCCGGCGATTATATTCGCCATCGGTCACGGATTTAAGGCCAATCCCTTCCTGAAACGCAACCACTTCACGGATCGCCTTTTGCTGGATGTCCATCAGTTGCTCATCGCTGATTTCCTCCCGCGCGCGCTGTTCCCGCGCCTCGATCAGATAATCAGGGCGAATGAGGCTGCCGACATGATCGGCGCGAAAGGGTGCTGGGTTCATGGCATCTCTCTCCAGGGCAAGGTTATCGAATTTTCTCATGTCGGCCGCACGTCAGGCGCCGCTCTGCGGGCGCCAGTCCTTGCAACAGACATTCATATCGTTATCTATGACAACAAAAATCGCGATTAGACAATAGGAGAGATAAGATGCCGACTGCCGCCAAGCAGACGCCGCCCGTCACCATCGAAGCGTCTGCCGGAGAGATTTTTCTGCGCAGGCTCGCGGCCAATGGCATCGACTATCTCTTCGCCAATGGCGGCACTGATTTCGCGCCTGTGATCGAGGGCTATGCCCATGCGCAGGTGGCGGATTTCAAGGTGCCCACCCCCATCCTCACCCCACATGAGACCGCCGCGCTTGGCATGGCGCATGGCTATTATCTCGCGACCGGCAAGGCACAGGCCGTGATGGTGCACACCAATGTGGGGCTGGCAAACTGCGTGATGGGCGTGCTCAATGCCGCGTCCGATCAGGTGCCGATCATCCTCGCCAGCGGCATCACCCCACACACCGAATCAGGCCCGCTCGGCCATCGCAATTCGCCCATCAACTGGGGCCAAAATATGCGCGATCAAACAGCCCTCATCCGCGAGCCGGTGAAATGGGATGTTACGCTCTCGCGCGCCGATCAGATCGCCAGCCTCGTGGATCGCGGCGTGGCCATCGCCAATTCCAGCCCGCGCGGCCCGGTCTATCTCGGTCTGCCCCGCGAGGCGCTGTGCGAAGTCACGCACTATGACGACAGACCGCCCCGCAACGCCCCCGCCCGCGCCGCGCCCCACCCGGATGCGGTGAACGAGGCCGCCCACCTCCTGGAACAAGCCGAGCGCCCGCTCATCATCGCCTTCCGCCTCGGCGCGCGCGATGGTGGCTTTGATAAGCTCACCGCCTTCGCCGAGCGCCATGCCATCCCGGTTATCGAGTTCTGGCCCTCGAAGCTCTCCATCTCCGGGAATTCCCCCATGCACGCAGGGTTCGATCCGACCGAGGATCTGGCGAGCGCCGATGTCGTGCTAGTGCTCGATTCGATCGTGCCGTGGCTCCCCCACCGCCATGCACTGGCGGAGGGGGCCAAGGTCATTCAAGCAGGCGCAGACCCACATCAACTCGAAGCGCCCATCCGCGGTTTCCCCATCGATCTCGCGCTCACCGGCGAACCAGCCGACGTCATCACCGCGCTCCACACTGCCATGACGCCGCGGGATCGCAGCGCCCGCTTCGCAACGCTGGCCACCCGCCATGCCGAGCGCCGCAAGGCGCTGGATGAGGGCATCAAGGCAGGCCCGCCCATGTCAGCGGCTTTCGTCACCCGCGCGCTGGTCGATCTCGTCGGCGCGCACGGCTGCATCGTCAGCGAGCTTGGCGCCAAGCCCGAGTTCGTCAACGGCCTGAAGGGCGACCAATTTTTCCAGAACCCCATCTCCGGCGGGCTCGGCTGGGGATTGCCCGCCGCCCTCGGCGTGCAACTGGCTGACCGCAGCCGCCTCGTCGTCGCGACAGTCGGAGATGGCAGCTATATGTTCGCCAACCCCGTCGCCTGCCACCAGATTGCAGAGGCGCATGGCCTGCCGATTCTGACTGTGGTGTATAATAATGGCATCTGGGGCGCCGTGCGCGGCTCAACGCTTGGCATCTACCCCCAAGGCCACGCCGCCCGCGCCAACATCATGCCCATCACCTCGCTCGAACCCATGCCGGATTTCTGCAAAGTGGCCGAGGCTTCCCGGGCTTGGACGGCTCGGGTGGAGCATCCCGATCAGCTCGCCTCCACCCTCAAGGAAGCCGCCCGCATCATCCGCGAGGAGAAGCGCCAGGTGCTCATCGAGGTGAAGGTCGCGCGGCACGGCTGATTGGGTGCACCGCCGGAGTGCAGGCCTAGCTCGTAGGCCTGCTCACCACCTGAAGCTCCTGATAGGAGCGGATGCCCAGCACCCCATGCTCGCGCCCATAGCCCGAATCCTTCATGCCACCGAACGGCACATCGGACTCGTTCAGCCCATGCCGATTGATCCAAACCGTCCCCGCCAGCAACCGCCCGGCAACCTCCCTCGCCCGCGCCGGATCACCACTCCAAACCGACGCCCCCAGCCCAAAGCGGCTATCATTCGCCCGCGCAATCGCATCTTCAACCGACGAGAAGCCCAACACCGGCAGCACTGGCCCAAACTGCTCCTCGCAAACCAGCGGCGCATCGTCGCTCAGCCCCGCAATGATCGTCGGCTCGATGAAATAGCCCTCGCCGTCCGGCACTTTGCCACCCGTCAACACCTGCACCCCCGGCGTCGCCAGAGCTTGCGCCAGATAGGCCTTCACCTTCTCAAACTGCGGCTTGTTCTGGATCGGCCCCATGTCCATGCCGGACGTTGATCCCGCCCCGACCTTGAGCGCGCCAACCTTCTCCACCAGCTTGGCAAGAAAGGCCTCGCGTACGCCATCGGCCACATAGACGCGCTTGATCGCCATGCAGATCTGCCCGCAATTATAGAAGCTGCTGCGCGCCACGCCCGCTGCCGCCAGATCGAAATCGGCATCCTCCAGCACCAGCGTCGCATCATTGCCGCCCAGCTCCAGCGTCACGCGCTTGAGCGTTTGCGCGGCGCTCGCCATCACCTTCTTGCCGGTCGCGACCGATCCGGTGAAGCTGATCTTGTCGATATCAGGATGCGCCGTCATCCACGCGCCCAGATCATTCCCGCCCGCGACCACATTGAGCACGCCTGCAGGCAGCACATCGGCCACGAGCTGCCCCACTGCCAATGTCGTCAAAGGCGTGAAGGGTGATGGCTTCAGGATCAATGTGTTACCGGTATAAAGCGCCTGCGCCACCTTGTGCATCGCCAGTGCCACCGGGAAGTTCCACGGCGCAATCGCCCCCACCACGCCCAGCGGATGATAGCGCAGTTCCACCTTGCCCCGCTCATCGTCGCGCAAAACCTCGTCCTGCAAATCGAGCGCGGAAAGCTGCTTCATATGATGGCCGGAAAGCACAAGCTCCATG
>CAMLFF010000287.1 GCA_946479185.1 uncultured Sphingobium sp. | reverse complement strand
CTCGTCGCGTTGAAGTCGTTGCCCGGAATAACTACTCTTGGCGCAAATAATCGGGGTACAATCAAATCCATGGCATTTTCATCATTTGATGATCAAACCAGCCGCCTGCTCTCGCAAGTGTTTGACGGGGCGATGATGGTTTTGAACGCCATGAAGAGTGACGCCCTGTTGGATGAGCGCCGCCAGGAAACCATTGCCCGCATCACCACGCAGCTGGTGAATGCCGCGTCAGAAGGGCATCGCGATTTCCAGACCCTGCAGCTAAAAGCACTTGAAGGCATTAGCTAGGCCATCAAGCACGTTTTTTGGCGGGCGTTTTCGCCGGTGCTTTCTTCTTTGCAGCAGGCTTGGCAGGCGCTTTGGTAGCAGGGGCCTTCTTTGCCGCAGCGCCTGACCCTACTGACTTTTTGAGTGCTGCCATCAAATCCACCACATTGGATCCGCGCGGATCGGCACTGCCATCATCGCTATCGATGTTGAGCGTCTTGCCCTTTTTCTTGCGCTCGATCAGCTCTTTAAGCGCATCGACATATCTATCGTGGAAGTCGCTCGCGTCGAACTTGCCGGTCTTCTTGTCGATCAGCGTCGTTGCCAAATCCAGCAGTTCATCATCGGGATCGCCATCGCCAATCTCGCGGAAATAGCTTGCCGCCTTGTGAACCTCGTCAGCGTAGCGCAGCGTCTCCATCACCATCCCGCGCCCGCAAGCCTTGATGCTGACGACATGCTCGCGGCCCCGCATAGCCAACTGACCCAGCCCAATCTTGCGGCTGCGGCGCAGCGCCTCGCGCAGCACGATGAACGCCTCTTCCGCCAGATCATCCGCCGGAACGACATAGAAGGGCTTCTCGAAATAGATCATGTCGATCTCGTGCGCGTCGACAAATTGGGTGAGTTCGAGCGTTTTCTTGCTCTCCAGCTTCACCCCCTCAATCTCTTTCTCATCGAGCAGCACATATTCGCCCTTGGCATATTCAAAGCCTTTGACGATGTCGTCGAGGTCGACCGGGCCGATGCCGGGCACCACCTTCTCATATTTGATGCGCTTGCCCGATGGCTCATGGATCTGGTTGAGCGCAAGTGTCGCGCCGCTGCGAGTGGCCGAATAGATTTCCACGGGGATCGAGACGAGCGCCAGTCGGATCTGGCCTTTCCAATAGGGACGCGCAGCCATTCAGCTTCTCCTTGCCAGATAGCTATAATGTCGGCTGACGCTGGTTGTTCCCGCGCGCTGCATTTAGCGGCGCAGCTTCAAGCGCCAATTCACGTTGAACCGCCAACCGCCCTGCGCAGTGGGGAACGGCTTCTCGATGACGCGCGCGCCCTCAAGCTCCAGCCAGGCATAGGGGTTATAGGCAATCCGCACACCGCCGCCTGCCGACGCGAGGCCAAAATTGGCGCCCGGGAATCCCGGACGCGGGACGAGGCGGATCTTGGCGCCATCGATGAAGCCATAGGCCTCGGTATCCTTGAACTTCGCTGGCAGCGTCGGGCGAAGCGCAAGCTCGAAGGAGCCGCCGAAGCCGCGATCCCCGCTGATCAATGAAGCCTCGAACGCCCTGCCCAGCCCCGGTCCGCCGATGGTGAAGCGCTCATTGGCGGGCAACCGGCTCTTCGTATATTGGCCCGACGCTCTAACCCGCGCGACGAATATCTTGCCGAGCATGCGGTCGTATCCCGCCCGTGCAGTAACCTTGGTGAAGTCCGTTTGCGCAATGCCGGGCGCAGTCCGTGCGCCCAAAATGTCCAGACCGCGCGCCGCGACTGCGCTTGCCGTCAGCACGCTTTTGTCCGTGACCAATGAATAGCCTGCCGAGGCGCGCGCCGTGCGGATGCGATCTGAGGACAGCATGGAGCTGAGCAGCGCAGCCTCGCTGTTCAGTCCATCCAGCCCGACGCTCACGCTCAGATTGCGCCGATAGCTGCGGATCACGGGATAACTCACCGATACGCCCGTAGTCCACGCCTCGCCCGAAATGGGCGGCTGCGATATCTGCGTGGCGAGGTATGAGCCGGAGAGTCCAAACGTCATGCCGTCATCGCCCAATGGCGTCTGGTGGCTGAGTGCGACATATTTGAACTGCTTGAAATCGATGGCGGAGAGCAAGGTCAGTTCTGTGCGATCGCCATCGCGCAGCAAGCTATAGGCCTGGGCATTGGCCTGCGCCTGCCCACGGCCCAGCCCCGCCTGCGCAACATTGTTCACGCCCATGCTGAAATCCGTGCGCTTGCGGGTCGGCACGATCTCCAGCCGCACAGCGCCAGCCTGCGTGCCGCGCAGCACGGACACATCGACTTTGGCGCCCGGAATATCTCGGATGAGCGACAAGGCCCGCTCAAGCCCACGCTTCGTCAATGGGCGTTCGCGGCGCAGCTTCTCGGCATAGGCGCGCACCAGCGGGCTGGCATCCTTGGGATAGACGATGTCCTCGACAAAGCCCTCGGCCAGCAGCACCTTCACCTGACCCGTGGACAAATCCTGCTGCGGAATAGCCACGGTATAAAGGGCAACACCCGTCTTCGCATAAGCGTCGGAAATCGCCTTGGCGAGCGCTCCCAGCGTCTCTCGCGACGCGGGGCGCCCGAGGAAAGGCCGCGCTGCATCGGCCACCCGTGCAGGCGCATCGACACCCACGAAGGAAACGCCCTTGATCGGCGCTGCATCGGCCGCAGCATCCACCGCAACAAGTTCGCCGGGCTTCACATTGGCTGGATCATTGGGCTCCGGGATCGCCGCCCGCTCTTCCTCCCGGCCCTGCTCGATGAGCGGCGGCGTTAAAGGCGCGGCGAGAGATTGCGCCGCGAGCATCAGGGCTCCGGCTACGGTGGTCGTCATTCATGCCCTCCCTGTATGTTGATCGGAGGGCAGCCATCGCCGCCCTCCGCCCCCAATGCTTAGCGCAGGCCTCCGAGCAGGCCGCCAGTCACGCCCTGCACTGTGCCAGTAACCGGTGAGAGCAGGCCCCCGCCGCTATCCACCGTGCCACCAGTGCCGACCGCGCCCGTGAGCGTCGTCGTCACGCCGCTAAGCAGGCCTCCGCCCGTTGCGCCGCTATCCACACTACCGCCAACCTCTGCGCCAGCACTGGCTCCGCCGCCCAGCAGCGGCGTCGAGCCGACGACACCATTCACGGTCTCAACCAGCCCGCCAGAGGTGCCGCCGCCCGTGAGCGACTCAACCGTCTGCGTGACAGGGGAGAGAATGCCGGTCGTGCCGCCGGTGCCGCCAACAGCGGGCAAACCGCCCGGCAGAAGATTGGCATTGACCAATCCGGGGTCGCCGCTCCCGAGCAGCTGATCGCCACCGAGCGCGACATTCAACAGATCGCCGGACGCGCCGCCGGTGGGTGCAGTCACATTGCTGACCCGCACATCGGCAAGCCCATTCACGCTGGCCAGCACGGTATTGCCCGCATTGAGCACGCCTGCGGTGGCGATGCTGCCGGCTGGCTGCGTATCGCCCAGCGCGCCAAGACCAACGGCGCCGAGCCCGCCCCCAAGTGGCGTCGTCACGGCCTTGTCGCCCACATTGATGTTCACGACATCGCCGACAACGCCGACTAGCCCCTCAACCAGCAGGGTGCGGCCCTGCCCGGCATCGACCAGCACAGTGCCGGTGTCGGTGAGGATCTTGGTGATCGTGCCGCTGACCGGTTGGGTAACAGGCAGCGCCGTTGCAACTGGTGTCAGCACAGTGCCAGAGCCGTTTGAGACGCCAAGCACTGCATTGCCGGCGGTGACGAGCACTGGCCCTGCAACGTCGGTCACGGCCGCATTGATCGGTCCGCCGCTGCTTGTTGGGGTCGTTCCGGTGCCGCCAGTACTGCCGGTGCCACCCGTCCCGCCGGTGTTGTCCGTGCCTCCGGTGCCGCCCGTGCCGCCGGTATTGCCCGTGCCCCCGCCCGTATTTCCGCTCCCGCCGTCATTGCCGGACGCACCGCCGCTGCCGGGCGTGCCAATGCTGCCCAGGCGCAAATTGCCCGAGCTTTCGCATGCCGACAATGTCAGTGCCAAAGCCGCGCAAATGCCAATGGTGAGGGGTTTTTTGTTGATCGCTATCGTCCGCATGGCCATCTCCGTTCCTGCCGA
>CAMLFF010000286.1 GCA_946479185.1 uncultured Sphingobium sp. | reverse complement strand
CGCCCGGATGGATCTCGTAGCAGACGTTGACACCGACCTTGTCGAATGCATCGAGGATCGGCTTCCAGCGCTTCGCCAATTCATCGAACGCGGTCTCGACCAGGCCGGCCGGCCGCTGCGGCCAGGGATAGAAATAGGGCCAGGCGAGCGCGCCGGAGAAGGTCGCATGTGCCGCCAGCCCCAGATTGGTGCTGGCGCGCGCCGCAAGTTTCAACTGCTCGATCGCCCAAGCAGTCCGCGCTGCGGGACTGCCTCGCACCTGCGACGCAGCAAAGCCGTCAAACAGGCTGTCATATGCAGGATGCACCGCGACGAGCTGGCCTTGCAAATGTGTTGACAATTCGGTGGGCACGACGCCGTGCGCCACGAGCCGCCCACGTAGATCATCACAATAGTCGCGCGATGTCGCGGCGAGATCGAGATTGATAAATCGTGGATCGCACGGAATCTGGATGCCCTTATAGCCAAGCGCGCCGGCCCATTGGGCCATGCCGTCTAGCGTATCGAAGGGTGGCGCGTCGCCAGCAAACTGGGCCAAAAAGATCGCCGGCCCCTGAATTGTTCTCATCGTGCAGCCCCTTCATCCAGCGTAACCCAGCCGCTTTCATCACGACTTGCCGCGACGGCGGCCTCAACAAAGCGGAGCGAGCGCACGCCATCTGCAATTCCAGGCAGCAGCGGCGCGTGTCCGCCGCGAAGCACCGTTGCGAAATCCCGATAAAGATTGGCGAACGCCTCAAGATAGCCTTCGGGATGACCCGCCGGCAGGCGCGTTGCTGCTTGCGCATCGATACCAAGGCTAGCCGACCCGCCGCGCAATATTTCGCTATTGCCGTTCAGATGGTGCAGGTTCAGCTTGTCGGGCACCTCCTGTCGCCAGTCGATACCTCCAAGCGACCCATAGACGCGCAGACGCAGTCCGTTCGCTTCGCCGATGGCAACCTGCGATGCGAGCAATGTGCCGCGCACGCCACCCGTCATCCGCAATAAGATGTTGCAATCGTCATCCAGATGGCGACCGGGCACAACAGACCCCAGATCGGCTAGCAGCCGCTGGGTCGAAAGGCCCGTCACAAATTCGGCTAAATGAAACGCATGCACACCGATGTCGCCGATGCAGCCGCCGACACCTGAGCGCGCCGGATCGGTGCGCCAGGCTGCTTGGCGGTTTCCTCTCGCCTCAATCGGTTCGGCCAGCCAGCCCTGGAAATATTCCACCACGACTTTGCGCACCGTTCCGATCGCGCCAGCGGCGACCAAAGCCCGTGCTTCTCGGACAAGTGGATAGCCCGTATACGTGTACGTCAGCGCATAAGGCGCATTGGCAGCGGCAACATGGGCTTCAAGCGTTTCAGCCTCTGTTAGAGAGGCAGCTGCAGGTTTGTCGCTCAGCACGGCAATATCTGATGCCAGCGCTACTGCGGCGATTGCCAGGTGCGTATCATTCGGCGTTGCGACGGTTACGAAATCTATACCGTCACCGCGGGCGCGCTCGCTTTCAAACATCGTTCGATAATCAGGATAAACGCGATCCTCTGCAACTCCATACGCGCGTGCTGTCGCCAGTGAACGCTCACGATCCCGGCTAAAAACACCAGCTGTTAACACTATTCCGCCATCCATTAGCGCCGCGCGCCGATGCACCCCGCCGATGAAGGCATCAAGCGCCCCGCCGGTCATCCCCATACGTAGTTCACGGGTCATGAGAGTAACTTCCAGCTTGCCGCTGAAAATCTATGATAGATTATCATTCTTTCAGCGGTATTGGATGACACGCTTTGCTCTCCAAATATGTCGAGGTAGCTTTAAAACACTCAAAAGATAATGGAAATCGATTGTTTGCATCACTTGTGATTGGAATATTCGATGCCGTTGGCTAGCTTCGTCGCTAGGTGCGAGCCGTGTTGCTATTGCTGCGCTCGCCCTACAATCAGGGGAAGAAAGAATCGGTCATGAGGCGGCCTATTGCCCGACGTCGAATAGGATTGTGGGAAACGCTTTCTGTTAGGAAACCCAACGACGCTCCAGCCGGTCGCTGCATCAAAGTCTTTTCAAATGAAACTATCACCAGATCTTCTGTGCAGAACCCATTGGGGTTGGCAGGCCGTAGGCGCTTGCTACATCCAGATGGGTACGGAAATCACGATAAAACGCTCACACTACACCGACGGGACGCGCCATAATTTAATATCTTTTAGTCTTGCAGAGCTGAAGAGCCAAGGAAGCTTCAGATAATTAGGTACTGGCGCTGCTCTGGCAGCAGCGCCAGCGCCGGGGCAGGAACATTCTCACAAGTCCATCGTGAGCGTGGCCGTGAAGCGACGCCCTGCAAGCAGCGTGTAGCCGCCCCCGCTCGAGACCTTCCAGCCAAATATGTTCGTGGCGTTCTTGAGTTGAAGCCGCAGCAAGGCGGGCGTGTTGCCGATCTTCGTGCGATAGCGCGTGCCAAAATCCAACACGGCGCGGGCGGGGAGCATGGCGGTGTTGGCGGCATTGGCGGTCCGCTGACCTTCATAAAGCATATGCACATCAGCCGAGGCCCCTTGGAACCAGGGCAAGCGATAATCGATATTAGCGTCGATGGTCAGGCTCGTCCGTCCAATGGGGCGACTGCCAAGCCGTCCCTCATCAATGGCCTGCCCTGTGACACGCGGGCGAAGATAAACCGCGCCGACGACCATATTCAGCCCGGTGAGTGGCTCGCCGGCAAGCGATGCCTCGACGCCCTGATGCTTGACCTCGCCCAAGGTGCGGAAGAAGCCATCCCGCCTGTCGATATCGAAATAGGGTTTGCGAATGTCGAAGGCGGCGGCGACCAGTTTCATGCCGCCTGCGAAGGCGTAGCGCAGCCCCACTTCTTTCTGTTGCGTGCGCAGGGCTGGGAGCGCCAGATTGCGGTTGGTGGCGTTGGCGGGCGCGACACCGCTCTCCTCCAGCCCGCGCGTCATTGCGCCATAAAGGGTCAGGTTGGGCAGCGGGGTCAGCGCCAGCCCGGCATTCCAGAGCCAGGGCTGGTCTACCGCAATATCAATGGGCAATCCGGGCTGCACAACCGTCTTGCGATAATCACTCTTGGTCAGCCCCAGATTGACCTCGGCCAGCCCCTGCCAGCGCATTTCATAGCCAATGGCGTAGCTCATCTGGCGGACCCGATCGCTCGTCATCTCGCCATAAGAAAAGCTCGGCCGCTCCTGCGGCGCAGGCACGCCGATCTGCGCCATGCCAAGGTCAGCGACGGCAAAGCCGCCATATTGCGCCTTCGTCCTGCGACCGCGTACTGAAGCGATTAGCCTATGAAGCCTGCGCCCTTCGACGAAGCTCCGGCTGATCCGCGCCTCGCCGGAGGTGGAGGCCGACATCTGATCGCGCCCACTTATGATCGTGGAGCGACCCAGGCCCGCTTCATCAACCCCGGAATAATAGGCCGAGGCATAGTCATCCTGCGTGAACCGGCTGTCGAACAGGCCTGCGGCAATCTGCCAGCGACCAAGATCAGCCTTGATCGTGCCACCATAATTCTGGCTATGACCCGCCCAATCGGCCCAGTCCTGACCAAAGTAGCGGCGGCGCTTGACCCGTCCGGGCGGTGCGCCATTGGCGATATAGAGCACGGGCGCCTGTTCCTCGTCGCCAAAGTCATAGCGGGCGAAAAAGCCGGTGGCTTCTACGCCCTTGGCCGGGCGCCACCGCATGACGCTGCCATAGCTGCGGAACCAGCCACTCGCTCCGCTCACATATTCATCGTCATACAGGCCGCCATCGACATTCACGTCCAACGTATCGCTTAGCGGCAGCGCGGCATCGACGATCAGGTCCGTCCCGAGATAATCGCCGCTGTTGAGCTGGACGCTGACGACCGGCTTGGTGCCGACACGGCGTAAATCCGTGTCGATGATGCCCGTCGGCGCGGGGAAGGGATAACCGAACGAGGTCAGCCCCACCCGCACCGTCGTGCCGCGCACAACGACATTGGTAATCTGCCCGGCCTGATCGAAATACAGCCCCTCCACGCGCGCATTGCCAGCATCGCGCGCTGAAAAACCCCGCACGTCTCCACTGGCATAAATGCCGACGGAATCGCTGCCGACGCTTTTGCCAAAGCCATCCTCGG
>CAMLFF010000285.1 GCA_946479185.1 uncultured Sphingobium sp. | reverse complement strand
GTTGACCGGCCACGCAAAGCGCCATCGCGATATTGGACCCCCGCCTCCAGCGCGACGCCCTTTGCCAGATCGATCGTCACCGTGCCCTGCTGCTGGCTGGTGCGCTGGAGCATCTGGCCATCATTAGGCTCACCGAAAAAGCGGCTACGCGGCAACGCCTTGCCATCGCCATTTACCGCGACCAGTCCGCGATCATGGGTGAAATGCACCAGATTATATTCCATCTGGTAGAGGAAACGGACGCTGTCCGATGGATGCCAGCCGATCGAGGGCGCCACCAACAGCCGATCCGAGCTGTTAAAGTCGCGGAAGCTGTCGCCCTGCGTATAGACACCGATCATCCGCACGCCGAGCGTGTCGGACACCGGCCCGCCGAAATCGGCCATGCCGCGCCATGTATCGAAGGTGCCATAGGAAAGCTCGGCTGATGCATGAACATGATCCAGCGGCGCCTTGGTAACGATGTTGATCGATCCGCCTGGCTCACCCTTGCCGGAAAGCGCCGATGCCGGGCCTTTCAGCACCTGGAAACTCGCGACAGTCGCAACATCACGCCGCGCATTGAAGCCGCGATTGGAGGTGAAGCGATTCACCAGCAGATCCGGTCCCTGATTGATATCACCTGTGAAGCCCCGGATCGCATAGGCATCCCACGCACCGCCAAAGCTGTTCTGCCGCGCCATGCCGCCTGCCAGATCGAACAATTGCGACAGGTCGGTGAAGCCCGCCTGCTCAATAAGCTTATTATCGAGCAACCGGACATTTTGCGGCAGGAGCAGTGGGTCAACGTCCAGACCATTGATACTGGCATTGGCCTGACGCGAGCCGGTGATGACAATGGAGCCCTGATCATCTTCCGCAGCTTCGGCCAAGGCTTGTGCAGGCGCTAACAGTGCGAGCGACGCATAAAGCGCGCGTGAAATGCCGGTGTGATACCGCATGAATAGTCCCCCAGATTGAAATCTTTGCCCCAATGAGATGTTGTAACATTGGAGCTGCTGGCCCTTTAATGTACCAAGGACGCTCGTCAAGACGAAATGTTATAATATCTCATTGACAAGCAAGAGCGTGGCGGGAATGCTTAGGCCATTAGCAAAGGAGCCCGATTCATGTCCCTGACCGCCGACGGCCAGCGCATTGCCTTATCCGACGTTCATCTCTCTTACGGCACACAGGCAGTGCTACGCGGGCTTACACTTCACGTCGCGGCAGGTGAGATTTATGCCCTGCTTGGCGGCAATGGCGCAGGCAAATCGACCACCCTCTCGGCGCTGCTCGGTTTTGCGCGGCCAGACAGCGGCACCGTGCGGATCGATGGTTTTGACCCGGTTACGCAGGCAGACAAGGCACGCGATCAGATTGCCTATGTGCCGGAGAATGTCGCGCTCTATGAACATCTGAGCGCGCGCGAAAATGCCGCCTATTTGCTCGCGCTGTCAGACAGGCAGCCGGATGCCGAAGCCATAGACGCAGCGTTCGGCTCGACTGGACTTCAGGCAGAGGCATGGGACAAAAGGCTCGGCGGCTTTTCCAAGGGGATGCGCCAGAAGGTGGCAATCGCGATCGCACTGCTGCGCGAAGTGCCGGTGCTGCTGCTCGACGAGCCATCATCCGGCCTCGACCCCCGTGCAACTGCCGACTTTAACGCCCTCGTGCATGGCGTCGCGCGCAAGGGCGCTGCAGTGTTGATGGTCACGCATGATCTGCTCAGCGCTGCCGACATTGCCGACCGCATCGGCTTTCTCGAAGCAGGCCGCATCGTGGATGAAGCTAGCGCACAGGGTGAAGAGCGGTTCGACGTGCGCGAACTGCATCGCAAATTCGCGCGTGAGGCAGTGGCCGCATGAGCCCGGTCCTTCTCGTCGCCAAGGATGAACTGCGCTTGATGCGGCGCAACCGTGTGGCAGTCGTCGCCTTTTGCCTGCTGGTGCTTCTGGCGCTCGTCGCCGCCTTTGTGAGCTGGTCGCACCAGCGCGGCATTGCCGAACAACGGGCCCGATTCCAAGCCCATGCAACCGAGGCCTTTGATGCGCAGCCGGACCGGCATCCGCACCGCGTCGTCCACTATGGCCACTTCATCTTTCGTCCGCTGGGGCCGCTCGCCGCCTTTGACCCCGGCGTCGATGCTTTTACCGGCAGCAGCATGTTCCTTGAAGGGCACCGGCAGAACACGGCGAATTTCGGCGACATGCGCCAATCCTCGCTGCTGGTCCGCTTCGGCCAGTTGACGCCAGCCTTCGTGCTGCAGGTCATCGCGCCGCTACTGCTCATCTTCCTCGGCTATGGCGTCGTCGCGCGGGAACGGCAGCAAGGCACATTGCGGCAATTGCTGGTGCAGGGCGTGTCAGCACCGCAATTGATCGGCGGAAAGCTTCTGGCTCTGGGCGTTGTCGCCATCCTGATCGGCCTGCCCGGCATGCTCGGCTTTCTCCTCATCGCCGGGCAACCGGGCGCGCTGGCAGGGCCAATGCTGCTGATCGCAGGCGGCTATGCGGCCTATCTCGCGCTCTGGTCGGTGCTCGTCATCCTCGCCTCTGCGCTGGTGCCGCGTAGCCGGGATGCTCTGCTGGCGCTGATCGCGCTGTGGGCAGTGGTCGTGATCCTGCTGCCGCGTGTCGCGCCTGACATTGCCGCTCAGGCGTATCCGCTGGCAACCCGCTTGGAAACCGACATCGCGATCCAGCGGGATTTGCGCCAATTGGGCGATAGCCACAACGCGAACGACCCCTTTTTCACTGCCTTCAAACAGAAGGTGCTGCGCGACTATGGCGTCACCCGCCTGGAAGATCTGCCGGTCAACTATAAAGGTTTGCTCGGCATGGAAGGCGAGAAACTGACCTCTGGCTTGTTCGACGAATATGCCAATAAGAGCTTCGCCACGCAGGCCGCACAAAGCGGCTTGATGGATAGCTTTGGCATAGCCAGCCCGACGCTCGCCCTGCGCCGCCTCTCAATGGCCGCAGCGGGCACTGATCTAAACGGCCACCGCCGCTTTCTGGAGCAGGCCGAAGCCTATCGCTACGATCTGGTCCAGCGCCTCAACAAGCTGCAGGCCGATGCCGTCACTTATGCCGATGACACGGCGCAGGATGCAGGGGCCGACCAGCGCAAGCGCATCGCTGCCGACAATTGGCAGGCCATGCCAGCCTTCACCTTCAAGCCAGCGTCCGCAGGCGATCTTACCAAAGCCGCCATGCCGGGTCTCATCATGCTGCTGATCTGGCTGCTGATTGCGGCCCTTGCGCTGATCCCGACCGCCCGCCGTCTCCAAAGGGTACAAAAATGAGTCTGATCCGTCACGAACTGCGCCTGCTGCTGCGCGCACGCATGGCGCTCGCCGCCTTGTTGCTCGTTGCTATCCTCTCCGCCGCTAGCGTGGTCGCGGGCATGGCGGAGGTCGCGCACCAGCGCGCCGTCATCGCCCGCATCGCACCGCAACAGGCCGAGGATATCGCTGCCATCGCGCAGTGGGTGGATAAGGAGAAGGACCCCGGCAGCGCGGCCTATTACAGCTTCCACCCAACATGGGATTCGCCCTCACCACTCGCTTTCGCGGCCCTGGGACTGCGCGATGTCTCGCCCTATATTCTGCGCGTGCGCGCGTTGGGGCTAGAAGCACAGCTTTATGATGGGGAAGCCTTTAATCCCGAGCTGGCGCTGCCCGGTCGGTTCGATTTCGCGTTCGTGCTGGTCTATCTCGCGCCGCTGTTCGTAATCGCCCTGTTCCACGATCTCGTTTCCGGCGAGCGGGAAGCCGGGCGCCTGCGCATGTTGAATGCCCTGCCCGGCCAAAGCAAACGCTTGTGGCTGCGCCGCGCGGCGTTACGGTTCGGGCTGCTTTATGCAGGAACAGTCACTACTGGTTTGGTTGTGTCTACAACGGTTACAGTAAAGCTGGCTGATCCAGTGTTACCTGCAGTATCGGTAGCTGAGCAGGTAACTGTAGTAGGACCTAGTGGGAAGGTACTGCCAGATGCTGGAGTACAAACAGGAGTAATAGAACCATCTACTGTGTCAGTAGCAGTAGCAGTAAACGTAACTACAGCTCCAGCTGAACTGGTGGCTTCAGCCACTATATTTGCAGGAACAGTCACTACTGGTTTGGTTGTGTC
>CAMLFF010000284.1 GCA_946479185.1 uncultured Sphingobium sp. | reverse complement strand
TCAAGGCTTTTGGTCGCCGCGAAGAGCTTCGCCGGGTTTTCCGTCATGCATCGCAAGAACGCATCACGCCCCAGCCATGCCAGCAATTGATCGAGCAGGAATGCCGGGTCCGGTTGGGCCCCCATCCGCACGAACGGCCAGTCCGATCCCCAGAGGATCTGGTTTGGCGCGACTGCTGCGAGCGCTTCAACAGTTTCCCGCATGTCCTGATAATCGAGCGGCTGTGCGGATCGGCGCAGATAGGTGAGCTTGATCCAGACGAGGCCGCTGGAAAGGGCATCGACCAACTTGTCGAACCGATAGGAACCGGGCCGATCCTGCGGCGACAATCCGGCGAGATGGTCGAGCACCAGCGGCATGCCCCTCTGCGCCAGCTCGACCGCAGTATCCGCACACAGGTCAAGATCCGCCCAAAGCTGCGCGTGCATCCCCACGGCCGCCATGTCAGATTGCAATTGCTCAAAAGAATCAAGGCCCTGTGTGCCAGGATAACGCCCGCCATCTGGACCCGGGACACCCACGAACCGCAGCCCCACGACGCCAGCCGCCCGCATATCTGCGAGTTCCTGCCCTGTAACAGACGCATCGCAAGAGCCGATGCCGAGCAGCCGCCCTTCGCTCTTGGCGATGGCATCCAGCAGCGCGCTATGATCGCTACCATAGAGGGAGGGCTGGATCAGCAGCGCATGATCGAAGCCCAATCCATCAAGCAAACCAAGATGCTGCACACGATCCGCCACGGGTGGCGTGTATGCACCGGCTTGCCCGATCGGGAATTGATCGAACGGGCCGAACACATGCATATGACAATCCCACGCACCGCGCGGCATGGCCGCTGCAACGCGCGATTGGGGCAAATTATGATGCTGATTGGTCAAGATGATGTCCCAACTATCCGGCACAGCTCGACATCGCGAGCTTGCCAGTGATCGAAAGTGGCATTGATCTGTTGACCTAAATCTTTAGGTTATGCAAGCCAGCCCGCTGAAAGGTACCAATGACCGAGAAGCCTGAAATCGCCGTCATCGCGGACTTGCCCGCAGACCTGCGTAACGCTTTATCCAATGATTTCAGCTTGATCGACACGCCTTTGGAAGGACCGAACGCAATTGCGCTGAGCGCTTTCCCAAGCCACCATCGCGCGATTGCAACGCGGGCCCTGCTGGGCGTTCCACCCGGACTGCTCGATGCGCTGCCGCAGCTTGGCTTGGTTCTATCGATGGGCGCAGGACTGGATAATATCGACGCGGACGCCTTGGCGGCGCGCGGCGTCACACTCGCCTTCACGCCGGACCAGTTCACGGAAGATGTAGCCGATTTCGCCCTCGGTCTGATCTACGCCGCGCAACGCAAGATCGTGGAAGCGGACAGGTTCACGCGCGGCGGCGGCTGGGCGACGGCACGCTTCGCCACGTCCCGTCGCGTCAGCACCCGGCATGTAGGCATCGTCGGTCTTGGCCGCATCGGGCAGAGGATCGCGGAGAAATGCACGGTGCTGGGGATGGCGGTCAGCTATCATGTACGCGCTGAGCGGCCCGGCTGCAGCTACACATTCCATGCCGATGTTCACAGCCTCGCCTCAGCCTGCGATATATTGGTGCTGGCATGTGCACTGACGCCGCAGACGCGCGGGATCGTCAATCGGGATGTTCTCGCCGCGCTCGGGCAAAACGGCATCCTCGTGAACATCGCGCGGGGTGCGGTGGTGGATGAGGAGGCGCTAATCGAAGCGCTTGAAACGAAGACAATCAGCGGTGCGGCGCTGGACGTTTTCGCCAGCGAACCCGTGTTCGACAAACGCTTTCTCGCGCTCGACAATGTGATTTTGACGCCGCATTCGGCGAGCTTCACCTTTGAGGCGCGGCAGGCAGTGCTCGACCATCTGGTCACATCGGCGAAGGCCTTTTTCGCGCAAACATCGCCCGCTGGCTGACCCTATCAGATCCCCCTGGAGAAATTCCCATGCCCGATATGTCTCATCTGGAAATCAACCGCCGCTGGCCAGCCCAGCATCCTGACCGGATCCAGCTCTACTCGGTCCCGACGCCCAATGGCGTGAAAGCCTCGATCATGCTGGAGGAAACCGGCCTCCCTTATGAGGCCCATCTCATCTCGTTTGGCGAAGACGCACAAAAGACTCCGGAGTTTCTCTCGATCAATCCGAACGGAAAAATCCCGGCGATGGTCGACCCTGATGGTCCGGGCGGCAAGCCGATCGCCATCTTCGAGTCCGGCGCGATCCTGCTCTATCTGGCGGAGAAGACGGGGCAGTTCATGCCGACCGATCCGGTTGAGCGGTGGGAAGCGATCCAGTGGCTGATGTTCCAGATCGGCGGCGTAGGGCCGATGGTGGGCCAGCTTGGCTTCTTCCACAAATTCGCCGGCAAGGACTATGAAGATAAGCGCCCGCGCGATCGCTATGCCGATGAAACCAAGCGCCTGCTCAAGGTGATGGATGCACGGCTTGAAGGGCGCGACTGGTTTGTCGGCAATGCCTATTCGATTGTCGATATCTCGCTGCTCGGCTGGATACGCAATATTGTCGGCCTGTTCGATGCTGCAGAGATGGTCGACTTTGCGAGCGCACCCAATGTCGCCGCATGGCTTGAGCGCGGCCTTGCCCGCCCGGAGGTGCAACGCGGGCTCAACATGCCGCCCCGCCTCTGATCATGCTGCGGCTCGACTGGCTCAGCGCCGGTCGAGCTTGTGGCGCTTGAGGAAGTCAGAGAAGAGGTTAGCGACTGCGACATTGTTGAGGTCCGCAAAAGGCAGATGCGTGTTGCCCTTGAGGCCAGCATTGGGGAGCAGAAGAATCTCCGCCTTGCCGCCATTGGCATTCACCATGGCGACGAACTTCTGGCACATTTTATAAGCGGCCGACCAGTTGGCCGACTTATCGATATTGTCGCCATAGACGAACTGGATAGGGAAGCGCGTGAGGCGCTTGAACTCTTCGAGCGGCACGACGATCGGCCCGAATGGCCCCTTGCCTGCCTCCACCCCCTGCCCTTCCGGAAACACGAAGCCGGGCGATTCATAGGCGACAATGCCTTTGACATTGTCGCTCTTAAGCGCGGCCAGTTGCGCGCGCAGTCCGGCACCGGAATTGGTGACGAGAACGGTGGGGCCGATCCGATCGATTGCGACGGCAGCGGCATCGGCCTGGAGCAGCGCATTATCGACCGTGTCGAACTCATCATAACGGGCGCGGGTCGCTTGCTCCCACGCCTGCGGATCGTTGGTGGGGAATTGAATGCCGGGATACCAGTTCGGGTAGCTTGGCCCAAGCCGCCACGCCGTGAAATTGCCCTCGTCGCGACCCGGCACAGCCTTGTAGGTGTAAGGCGCGCAACCCCAGTTTGCGCGACCTACACGGGGGCCATCCCATAGATAGATGGGGAAGCCACGGCGCAGGAAGATGCTCTGGAAGCCTTCGCCGCCATCCCAGCGGTTCTGCCAGACGGCGACGCTGGAGCTATGCCAGAGCAGCAGTGCCGTCTTCCGGGCGCGGGCGGGGATTTGATATTCGACGAAGCCATGGTCGCAGGAGAGATGGCCTTTATCGCCGGTGATTTTAGTGCCGCCCGCTGAGAAGGAGCCCTGCTTCTCGATCAGGAGAGGAGCGGCTTGCGCTGCTGGGACGAGGGACGCCGCGAGGAGGGCAGTGAGCGATTGGCGCAAGCATTTGATGGCCTTCATGAAACACCCCTTCCATCGCCGCTTGGACAAGCGCTTTTATGATTGCTCACGGATTACCGGAAGTATTTCCGTTATGCAACGGATTGATATGCAGTTCTTTTTGTGGGCTTTGTGGCCTTCGATGCGTGGGAGGTTCAGAGCCAGCGCCTCACGGCATCTTGCATCAACTCTCAAAATGCTGCACTCACATTCTAATGGCCGGAAATTATTCCGGAATATGCAATATGGATGCTGGACGCGGGGAACAGCCCTGCTCTTGCTGTTCCGCTGACAGGCAGTTGATGATGGCTCGTGGAAAGTATGAATGAGTAGCGACGGGATTGCGGTCACCAAGATCAACGGGTTGATCGGCGCGGAAATTGGCAATGTCGATATTTCTCAGGAGCTTGATGAGCAGGTCATCGAGCAGATCAAGATGGCGCTTGCGGAAA
>CAMLFF010000283.1 GCA_946479185.1 uncultured Sphingobium sp. | reverse complement strand
TCTGCCACACGCGCGGGGCGAGCACATCCGTAAGACCCGCAACCTTGGATGGCGTTGGCGCGCCATTCACGCCGCCGCCGGGCGGGCGATCGAAACCGCGCTGGCCGGATGTGCGCAGGCTGCTGGAATAGGCCATGTCCTTATCAAGCACGCCCCAGCCGCGCATCGCCTCAAGCAGCTTTTCCTTATCTTCCTTGCTCACCGTATCGTCGAGCGCGTTGCGGTTCACCGCCTTGGCAAGCAGTTCGGCAACATGGCCTTTATAATCCGCGCTCACCTCGGAATAGCGCTGCGGCACGCCGCCATAGGCCTTGTCGCTATGCACATAGCCCGCGAAATTCTGTTGAACGAAGGGCTCCAGTTGCACACCGAACTCGGTGCAATAATGCAGCAGCGCCTGATGATGATAAGGGATGCGCCATGGGCCGGGATTGAGATAGTTGCCGGGCGCGAACTTCACTTGCTGAACGCCGCCGCCAACCTCCTTGACCACATCACCGCCGCGCACAGTATAGTTGCGGCCGCCGGGGCGATCCTGATATTCAAGGATCGTGACCTTGTAGCCTGCGCGCGTCAGCTCATAGGCGGCAACCATGCCTGCAAGTCCAGCACCCAACACGACGACCGAGGCACCAGGCTTCGCGCCGTTCAACTTTGGCGGGCCGGAAAATTGGGTGGGCATGGCGTGACCAAGCGCCGACATCGCCTGATACATGGCGATTGCCCCGCCCGCCTTGCCGATTGCAGTCAACAGTTGGCGACGGCTTGGGGCTTCAAATTCAAACATATTTGCGCATCCTGCTTGGCAATGGCTTGGGTCCGGCAGCAGATGCTGTTGGAACCGTGCGCCATTGCTGGGCCGCAGGATGATGTTCGCCAATGGCGCAAATTACGTATTGCTGTGCGCAAGCCGTGCTGAGCCGTGACAGGCAACTTATTAAATCCGAGCGCGCTCCAGCTCAGGTTGTTCGCCCTGGCGGAGCGCGGTCGGCGCTATTCAATAGCCGACAGTGAAGCGCTTGTTCTTATGCTGTGGCTTCTCGATCTCATCGATCATCGCCACGGCGAAATCCTCATAGCTGATCGAGCTTTTGCCATCATCTGCCGTCAGCAGCGTGTCATCGCCAAGACGGAATTTGCCGGTGCGCTCGCCGGGGCCAAACATCATGGCGGGCGAGAGGAAGGTCCATTCGAAATCAGCGCCAGCCTTGAGCCGGTTAAGGAAATCCTGCGCGGGCGATGCTTCCACCTTGATGAAATCGGGGAGGCCGGGCGTATCGAGCAGCACGACGCCATCGGCATTCTTCAGGCTGGCCGCGCCGCCGACGACGAGCAATGGTGCGTGGGCCTTCGAAGCGACAGCAAACACATTGTCGAAATTGAGGCTCTTGAACTGCATCGAGAGGATCACGGCATCATGCCCAGCGATCTTGCTTGCCATGTCGTCCACATCGTCAATGTCCGCCTTCACCCAGGTGACATTGTCGCGCGGCGCCTGCTGATCGGCACTGCGCGAAATGCCGGTGACCTGGTGGCCACGGCTCGCTGCTTCGGCGACCAAGCGCTGGCCTGCATTTCCGGTGGCGCCCATGATTGCGATTTTCATTTCTTGCTTCCTCTCACTCAACTGGGGCCGTTATCGTGCGCACAGCACTGGCCGCCTATGGTGGTAGCTACTTGTCCCGCTTTTCGGACAAAAACAAGATGGCGTAGCGCGCGCAAAGAAAAAGGCAGATGAGCTACTTGCCCATCTGCCCTGTCTCTTGTGGGGATGATCAGCTTCCCACAATCATGCCGCCATTGGGATGGAGCACCTGCCCGCTCATATAGCTGCTATCCTTACAGGCGAGGAACAGGAAGCTTGGCGCAACCTCATTAGGCTGGCCGGGTCTGCCCATGGGTGTGCTCTCGCCGAAATGCTCAACCTTGTCCTTGCTGGCGCCGCCAAAGGGATTGAGCGGCGTCCAGATCGGTCCGGGTGCGACAGCATTGACGCGAATGCCCTTCTCGATAAGGTTTTCGCTGAGCGACCGGGTGAAGGCCGTAATTGCGCCTTTGGTGCTCGAATAGTCGAGCAACTCCTTGGAGCCCTGATACATGGTGACGGACGTGCAGTTGATAACGGCTGCGCCTGATGAGAGGTGCGGAATAGCTGCCTGCACCACATAGAACATCGAGAAGATGTTGGTCTGGAAGGTGCGCTTTAGCTGATCTTCCGTAATATCCTCGATATTCTTGTCCGGATGCTGCTCGCCTGCATTATTCACGACGATGTCGATCTGGCCGAACTGCTTGATGGTTTCGGCGACGAGCGCGTCAGCGACAGACTTATCGCCCAAATCACCCGCGAAGGTCAGCGCGTGACGCCCCTCTGCCTGCACCAGCTCGGCCGTCTTCTTCGCATCATCATGTTCGCACAGATAGGCGATGGCGACGTCAGCGCCCTCACGCGCGAACAGTATGGCTACGGCACGGCCTATTCCGCTGTCCGCGCCGGTGACGATCGCGACCTTGCCCTGCAATCTTCCTGAGCCAGGATATTTGGGCTGCCAATCCGGCTTGGGCTCCAACTCGCTCTCGTGGCCGGGCAACTCATCTTCATGGATCATGTCTACAGTTTCGCTCATCGCTCGATCTCCTTTTAGCAGGCCGATCGCGAACCATGATCTCGCGACCCGCCGATACGAAAAGGGCTGGCCGATGATCTGTCGGCCAGCCCAATATATTTACATGAAGGGGTAAGGGATGCCCCAATAGCCATGCACCTGTCGTCCATACACATCGTCATAGGATGGATGGTCGCTGGCATAGTGCGGCGCCTGCTCAAGCCGTGACTTGTCGATATCTACGACATAGCCACCATATTCGGTGTTATAATCGAGCACCGCCCAAGGAATTGGGTAATAGTCGCTGCCGATACCGAACAGGCCGCCGAACTGAAGCACGGCATATTCCGCCTTGCCTGTTCGTTTATCGACCATGAAGTTACGGACGCTGCCAAGCTTTTCGCCGGTACGGTTATACACGGTCGTGCCGTCAACCTTCTCCGATGAAATCAGGCGCTGGGTTTCGTCGATTGCGATCTCTGCTGCCATGTGGCTTCTCCTTCTCTGCGGTTAGAGCTGGCCTGCTTTGAGACCAGACGGGCTGCGGCCTCGTGCCACAGCTGCCAGCAACGATTGAACGTCGCATATCTAACCAACAGGCAGATCGCCTTGGAGTTCCAAGATATTCCAAGCGTCGGGCGCAACCGAGCCACAGCTGGGCTTCGGCTGCGACGATCTGTTCAAGGCGCCACTCAGATCATGAGATCGGGACGGACCAGCCGATCAAATGTCGCATCGTCCACAAGGCCAAGCGCCAGGCCCGCCTCGCGCAACGTCTGGCTATGCTCATGGGCGTGCTTGGCGATCTTCGCGGCGTTGTCATAGCCGATCTCGGGCGCGAGTGCCGTGACGAGCATGAGCGAGCGATCCACCAATTCGGCAATCCGTCGCTCATTCGGCACGATGTCGGCCACGCAGCGCTCCGCAAAGCTCGCCATGCCGACGCTGAGCAGATCGACCGAACGCAGGATCGCCGCGCCGATGAGCGGCTTGAACACATTGAGCTCGAGATGCCCTTGCATGCCACCAATCGTCACCGCCTGATGATTGCCGATGACTTGCGCCGCCACCATCGTGAGCATCTCGCATTGGGTTGGGTTCACCTTGCCGGGCATGATGGAGCTTCCCGGCTCATTCGCAGGCAGATCGATCTCCCCAAGGCCAGAACGGGGGCCCGAGCCAAGCAGCCGGATATCATTGGCGATCTTGGTCAATGCAACGGCAAGCGTGGAGAGCGCGCCGGATGTGCTGACCAGCGGATCGTTCGAAGCAAGCGCCTCGAATTTATTGGGCGCGGTGCGGAACGGCAGGCCTGTAAGCGACGCGATCTCCGCCGCCACCGAGGCACCGAAATGGCCGGGGGCATTCAACCCCGTACCCACCGCCGTACCACCCTGTGCGAGTGGCATCAGATCGTCCGCCACGGCCCGTTCAATGCGGGCGCGACAATTCTTCAATTGCTGAGCATAGCCGGAGAATTCCTGCCCCAGCGTGAGCGGCTTCGCGTCCTGCAAATGGGTGCGGCCGATCTTGACGATGCCCGACCATGCCGCCGCCTTGG
>CAMLFF010000282.1 GCA_946479185.1 uncultured Sphingobium sp. | reverse complement strand
AGCCGACGCGGACGTCGCGCGGTTCGTAACCTAAGGGTCGTTCGCATTCAGGCGGCGGCATGGCCGGCTCGTTCATCGACCGCCTCCGAAAGTTGAGGGTCACGGATCGGTAAAAAGGCCCGGGCCTGCAGGCGCCACGCGGGCGCAATCGGCCAGCTGCGCTACAATGCTGGCTGGGCGACCAAGATCGCGGGCGAAACGAACGACATCAGCGCGCCGGGCGAATGGTTCTCCTATGTGCTGCGCGAGCCAATCGGCGTGTGCGCGCAGATCGTGCCGTGGAACTTTCCGCTGGTGATGGCTGTCGGCAAGCTGGCGCCCGCATTGGCAGCAGGCTGCACGGTTGTGCTCAAGCCCGCCGAGCAGACGCCGCTCTCCACGCTGCGGCTTGGTGAGCTGGTGCTGGAAGCGGGCATTCCCGAGGGCGTCGTGAACATCGTCTCCGGCTTTGGCCGCACCGCAGGCGCTGCGCTGGCCGCACATCGCGATGTTGATAAGGTCGCGTTCACCGGCTCCACCGTCACCGGCAAGTCGATCATCGATGCCTCCAAGACCAATTTCAAGCGCGTGCAGCTTGAGCTGGGCGGCAAATCCCCCACTTACATCTTCGCTGATGCCGATCTCTCGCGCGCCATCCCCGCCGCAGCGATGGGCATTTTCTTCAACGCAGGCCAGGTCTGCGCAGCAGGATCGCGCCTGTTCGTGCATGAGAAGGTGGCCGATCAGGTGCTGGAAGGCGTCGCGAACATGGCGCGCGGCATGAAGGTGGGGCAGACGCTCGACCCTTCAACCGTCATCGGGCCGCTCGTCAGCGCAACGCAGCTTGAGCGCGTGACCGGCTATATCCAATCTGGCCGTGATGAAGGCGCGCAGGTTCTCGTCGGCGGCGACGCGCTGGTGGGCGAGGGCTATGGCGGCGGCTATTTCGTGCAGCCCACCGTTCTGCTCGATACCAAGCCAGACATGCGCGTGCGCAAGGAAGAGATTTTCGGCCCCGTGCTGTGCGCCATGCGCTTCTCGGATGGGGACGATATCGAGACGATGGCAGCGCGCGGCAACGAGACCGAATTCGGTCTCTCGGCGTCCATCTACACCCAGAATATCAGCACGGCGCACACGCTTGCCCGCAAGCTGAAGGCAGGCACCATCCGCATCAATGGCTCTGGCGGTGTCGATCCGGCTCTGCCATTGGGCGGTTTCAAGGCGTCCGGCTGGGGACGTGAAAACGGCAAGGCAGGCATTGAGGCTTATACAGAGCTCAAGGCGGTCAGCGTCGCACTATAAGGGATGAGTTCAGGTGGGGGATGATGTGAACGGCTCAGGTCAAACAGAGCATGGCCCACTTGAACAAGCCTGGCGGGTGTTTGGCGCCCGCCACCTTCCTTATCGGTTGCTCATGCTCGGCAAAATGCTGGACCGGCTTTCGGCTCAGCATATCCGCGATCAGGCAGGCATGTCGCTCGCCGAATGGCGCGTGCTCGTTCACCTTGCCGTGATGGGTACGCAGAGCGCCAGCGAAGTCTCTACATCCGCGCTCGTGGATCGTGCAGAAGTAAGCCGGGCGGTTCACTCGCTGGAAAAAGGCGGCCATCTCATCCGTACGGATAATCCCCGTAACCGGCGCAGCAGCCTGCTGGTACTGACGCCCAAGGGGCAGAGCGTTTACGATAGTGTCCACAAAGAGCGGCGCGGCTTTTTCGATAGCCTCACCGCAGATTTCGATCAGGCATCGCTCGAACAACTTGATGGCATGTTGCTGCGCATCGCACGGCAGGCGGATGTGCTTGCGCGCGACGGTCTTGGAAGCATCCGGAGCAAGACATGAATTATGATGCCTATATCGCTGCCTTCAATGAGGGCGATGACGAGAAGCTGGTCGACACATGGTTCGCGTCAGACTGCGTGATGTACAGCAGCACGCGCGTGTGCCGTGGCCGCGATGGACTGCTCGCATTCCTCGAATGGGCGCATGATGGTGTGCGCGAGGTCGTGCGGCCCCGCCAGATCATGCAGGAAGGCAATTTCATCTTTGTCGATCTCGACATGGATTTCATCTGCTCAGAGCCGCGCCCGGACTTCCCCTTCAAGCCATTGCTGCCCGGTGACATCATCACGGTGCGCTTTTTCGTCACCTACAAGCTGAACGAGGAGGGCCTGATTCAGGAACTTTGCTCAATGACCTGGCCTGCCGAGCAGGAGGTCATCAAGGCGCCCTTGCTCTCCAGCCATCCGGGCGGTCGGGCTGCCTACCATGCTTATGCCGCAGCATTCAGTGCCGGGGACATGGAGCGGGCAGGGCGTTACTATACCGAGGATTGCGTGCTGCGCTTGCCGTCTGTGCCGGTGATCGAGGGGCGCGAGGGCATTTGCAACTTCTACGGCAATATGTTCCAGAATGTCCGCGAGCATCTGACTGTCCATAGTCTGGTGATGGACGATAATGGCATTGCCGTAGATTGCACCAGCACCTTCATCGCGCAAAAGGATGCGCCCGATTTTGTGGTGCGTCCGCTCGCCAAAGGTGAGGCCGTCGCCGTGCGTGTGTTCGTCGTCTATGGCCTGCGCGATGGGCATATCCACACGATCGACGTTGCCCGCGCCGGTGCGCCGGAAGATGTCGAACTGACGGACTGAATAGCCCTCAACGTCGCCCCAGCGAAGGCTGGCGCCTGCTGAAGTCATGGAACAAGGCAGCCCAATCCGATCTGAGGCGTTGGGAAAGTAATGAACGCCCGGCTTCCCTTCCGATTGCTACGCTTCCTCATTTGGACCGCCCTGCTGATCGGGCTGGGCGCTGTCCTGTTCGCCATTTTTAGGCCGGGTCCACAGGATATGCCCTGGACGCCGCTGGAGCTTGATCAGCCGATCGGCGCCTTCACGGGCCGCAAGCTTAGCGCCCTCGCTGATGATCCCGCCGCCTGCCAGTCCCTGCTCGCGCAGACCGGCCTCAAGGTCGAGCAAGCCCAGCCGTTCGGCGAAGCGCAATGTCGCGTTGCCAACGCGGTGAACATTGCCAAAGAGCAGGAGATGCTGCCTCTCGCCCCTGCGAATGTGCGTCCATCCTGCCCGGTAGCGGCGGCGCTGGCTGTCTGGAACTGGCAGATCGTGCAACCCGCAGCACAGCGCATCCTGGGCGCGTCCGTGGCGCGGATCGAGCATATGGGCAGCCATAGTTGCCGACGGCTTTATGGTCGCTCGGAGGGCAATTGGAGCGAACATGCCACCGCCAACGCCATCGACATCGGTGCCTTCGTGCTGACCGATGGACGCCGTATTTCCGTGCTGGCCGACTGGAATGGCGATCCTGATGAGGCCGCCTTTCTGCGCACCGTGCGCGATGGGGCATGCAAGGTTTACGCGACCGTCCTCTCGCCCGATTACAACGCGCAGCACCGCGACCATTTTCATTTCGATCAGGCGCAGCGCGGCACGATGGGTTGGCGGGCATGCCGGTGAGTGTGCGCGACAAGGCTTGCCTCCAGAGCCGCCCCAGCCCATCTTCGACTGACGGCTGGCAAGGAGCACCCATATGAGCGACACCCGTAGCGAGAGCGACAGCATCGGCCCTATCGATGTGCCTGCCAGTGCCTATTGGGGCGCTCAGACCCAGCGCAGCATCGCCAACTTTCCGTTCGCGGCGACTGAGCGGATGCCGCTTGGCATTGTCCATGCCCTCGCCATCGTGAAGCGCGCCGCCGCTCGCGTGAACCGTGCCCACGGTCTCACGCCCGAGCTTGCCGATGCGATCGATCGGGCTGCCGCTGAGGTGATCGACGGCCAGTTGGACGATCAGTTTCCGCTCGTCATCTGGCAGACCGGCAGCGGCACCCAGAGCAATATGAACGTCAATGAGGTGATTGCGGGCCGCGCCAATGAGATGCTCACGGGCATACGCGGCGGCAAAGCGCCCGTGCATCCCAATGATCATGTCAATCAGAGCCAGTCCTCCAATGACAGCTTCCCGACCGCGCTCCACGTTGCGGCGGCGCGGGCGATTACGCAGCAGCTCATGCCTGCGCTGGATGGGCTGACCGAGCTTCTCTTGGCCAAGGCGGCGGCATGGTCGGGCATCGTCAAGATCGGCCGCACCCATCTGCAGGATGCGACGCCGCTCACCCTCGGCCAGGAGTTCTCCGGCTATGCTCAGCAACTGAAGAACTGTCGCGCCCGCATCGAAC
>CAMLFF010000281.1 GCA_946479185.1 uncultured Sphingobium sp. | reverse complement strand
TTCTTGATGTTGATGCCGCCCGCAATCGCGCCAAGTGCGCCGCGACCAAGGAAGCCCCCAAGCATGCCGCCAATGGCGTTGCCACCGCTATTCTTGTTCGTCGTCACAATGTCTGGCTGCAGGAAGTAATCCGCTGCCTTCACCTGGCCACGGCCAAGGTTGCTACCGGCCTGCAATTCGCCCTGATCGGCCATTGCACGCTCCATCGCGCGGTTCTGCATGGCGCGGCCACGGTTCACGAGCACGAAGCAACCGGACTGCTGGATGAACACGCGTAGGATTGATTCTGGGCTGCCGAGGCTGAGCTCACGCCACCACTGGGTATCCGGCTCGACAATCGCAACGCTGCCAAGGCTCTTGTAGCAACGCGGAATTTCCTGCGTGCCCTTGCTCTGTGCCTGACGGCCCGAAGAGCCCTTCTTGCTCTGCGCCATCACAGGCTGAACGGCCATCGTCAGCGCGCTGGCAGCCAGCACGAGCTTCATCAAATTCTTCATTTTCCCACCTCACCCCACATGCGTGTGACGCCGAGACCCCGTGGCCCAGTCATCACGTCGGCTCCATTTATCACAGAGATTTTTACGCACAAGCTTAACGCCTTGCGCTCGGGTGCAAATATTGTGCGGTGGCTGCTTTTGCACGGGGACTTTGCCGCGCGGCCCCTTACTGCTATCGGCGCGGAATGACCGAACTCGCCCACATCCGTAATTTCTCCATCATCGCCCATATCGACCATGGCAAATCGACCCTGGCCGACCGGCTGATCCAGCGCACCGGCGGCCTCTCAGACCGGGAGATGACCGCGCAAGTCCTCGATAATATGGATATCGAGAAGGAACGCGGCATCACGATCAAGGCGCAGACCGTGCGGCTGGATTATAAGGCGAGCGATGGCATCACCTATGAGCTGAACCTCATGGATACGCCGGGCCATGTCGATTTCGCTTATGAAGTCTCCCGCTCGCTTGCCGCCTGCGAGGGCGCGCTGCTCGTCGTGGATGCGGCGCAAGGCGTGGAGGCGCAGACGCTGGCGAACGTCTATCAGTCCATCGAGCATGACCATGAGATCGTGCCGGTTATCAACAAGATCGATCTGCCCGCCGCCGAGCCTGAGAAAGTGCGCGCGGAAATCGAGGATGTGATCGGCATTGATGCGAGCGATGCGGTGCTGGCATCGGCCAAATCAGGCATCGGCATCGACGAGATTCTTGAAGCCATCGTCAAACGCATCCCGCCACCCAAGGGCGACCGCGATGCGCCGCTTGAGGCGATGCTGGTCGATAGCTGGTATGATCCCTATCTCGGCGTCGTCATCCTCGTGCGGGTGATGAATGGCGTCATCAAGAAGGGCCAGCAGATCAAATTCATGATCGGCGGCACCGAGCATCTGGTGGATCGCGTGGGCTGCATGCGCCCCAAGATCGAGCAATTGCCGGAGATTGCGGCGGGCGAAATCGGCTTCATTACCGCGCAGATCAAGGACATTACCGAGACGCGCGTGGGTGACACGATCACCACGGTGAAGAATGGCGCGGCCAAGCCGCTGCCGGGCTTCAAGGAAGTTCAGCCGGTCGTGTTCTGCGGCCTCTTCCCGGTCGATGCCAATGATTTTGAGAAGCTGCGCGACAGCATCAGCAAGCTGCGACTGAACGATGCATCCTTCAGCTTTGAGATGGAGACAAGCGCCGCGCTGGGCTTTGGCTTCCGCTGCGGCTTCCTGGGGCTGCTGCATCTGGAGATCATTCAGGAGCGGCTGACGCGCGAATATGATCTCGATCTCATCACGACCGCGCCAAGCGTGGTCTACAAGATCCAGCTCTCCTACGGCGCTGGCGACATGGACCTGCACAACCCGGCGGACATGCCGGACGCCAGCCGCATCGATTTCATCGAAGAGCCGTGGATCGAAGCAGTCATCTATGTGCCGGACGAGCATCTGGGCTCGATCCTGAAACTCTGTCAGGATCGGCGCGGCATCCAGAAGAACCTCACCTATGTCGGCGGTCGCGCACAGGTGACTTATGAGCTGCCACTCAACGAAGTGGTGTTCGACTTTTACGACCGGCTCAAGTCCATCTCACGCGGCTATGCGAGCTTCGATTATCATCAGATCGGCTATCGCGAGGGCGATCTGGTCAAGATGAACATCATGGTGAATGCCGAGCCGGTCGATGCGCTCTCCATGATCGTCCATCGCGGCACGGCGGAAGCGCGCGGACGCGGCATGTGCGAGCGCTTGAAGGATCTGATCCCCCGCCACCTGTTCAAAATCCCCATTCAGGCGGCCATCGGCGGCAAGGTGATCGCGCGCGAGACCATCGCCGCGATGCGCAAGGATGTGACCGCGAAATGCTATGGCGGTGATATTTCCCGCAAGAAGAAGCTGCTCGACAAGCAGAAAGAGGGCAAGAAGCGGATGCGCGAATATGGCAGCGTGCAAATCCCGCAGGAAGCCTTCATCGCCGCGCTGCGCATGGGGGATGAGGCGTAAGGCATGGACCTTGACGACCAGTTCCGCCGCTACTTCGGCACCGCAGACCTCGCCGAGGTTCCACCCGCTGCGGTGAGCGCGGGCATCGAGCATATGCGCGTGGATTTCGGCATGGAGGCTGACCCGGGCCGACGGTTCGCGCTGTGGTCGATGATGTATATGCTCGGCGATGCGCCTGATCTTGACGTAGCGTTCAAGGACCCGAAGGAACGCGATTATGCGCGGAACTTCATGGACTTGATTGCGGCGAGCGAGAACGAAGACTGAGACGGTTGGCTAGGCCGTGAACTCGTAAGCCGAGTATTAGCGTGACTGCTGGTTTCCAGCATTTGGCTAAAGCTCAGATGCAGCTTTTTGGATGCCCGAGCGATAGCGTTCCAATGCCGTGGTCGAGGCTAGGCGCTTCTTGCGCGCTCTTAATGCAGGCCAAATAAATAGGCATGAGAACAGTGCCATGGGTACGAGCGACCACACCGCTTCAGGAAGCTGGAGTTCGATCCACAAACACAGGGCGAGCACCACTGAGAGGAGCACACCCGACAATGCTGCCCCCGCCCAGATCAACTCCAAGGCCTTGTCAGGCACGATCGGGGCGCCCGATCTTTTTCCGGTATGATCCATAAGTCACCATACCTCATGCTTGCATCGCGCTCAATCTGCTCGAAAGACTCGATCAGATTGGCTCTCGTCACCCCGGATTTACTCCGGGGTCCCGCTGCCTTTGCGCATATCCGGAAGAAAAGCGGGATCCCGGGTCAAATCCCGGGATGACGTGGTCAATTTGGGAAACGCCCCGCTCAATAAGTCGAGTTCAGGCAAAAATCCTTGAGCGCCCGCGCGTCATGCAGCGCATTATGCGGCGTCTTGCTGTTCGCCGCCGCGCTGAAGCCGGCGCCGTTGATGAGCTCCAGCCGCATCCCGTTAATGCCGATCATCTGCGCAGGCGCGGGCACCAGCAAATGGCAGAAATAGCCGAGGTCATCCGGCCAATCCGCCACGATCAGCGGGTCGCTATCGTTGATCAGATACGTCTCGATATGCTGCGCGGCCTGCACGGCATCGAGCTGCAGGTCCACGCCCTGCGGCACGAAGCGCAGATAGGGGATGACATTGAGCTGCACCCAGGGATGAATCACCTCGGGCAGTGGCAGGGACACATAAAATTCCTGATCGCCATATTCAGGAACGAGGGCGAGGCTGATGAGCTCGCCGCCATGGCCATTAAACTCGGTATCTAGAAAATATCGCAAAACGCGGCGCTTCTTTCAATCTGCGGGGATTTGTTCTGGCCGCTATGACGCTGCGCTCCCTGCGCATCAACCCTCCATCGCGCATTCGCTTGGCGGCAGACGCTGAGGTGCCTTAGAGAGCGGATGATTGGCGCCCCATTAATCGGCCCGAACGAGGACATATCATAATGCAGCCCCGCGAATTCATTGGATCGGCCCAGGTGCCCGGCGGCGAACTGCTCACGCTCTACCGGCGCGGCAAGGATTATATGATCGTGCTGGATCGCAATGAGCTGATGAGCAGCCGCATGAGCGGATCGGAAGAGGCGCTGGCGAATATGAGCTGCGATCGGCTCAAGGGGCGCGCCTCCCCGCATCTGCTGATTGGCGGCTATGGCATGGGCTTCACCTTGCGCGCGGCGCTGGCGGCGCTGGATGGCAAGGCGCGGGTGACGGTGGCCGAGCTGGTGCCGGAGATTATCGAGTGGGCGCG
>CAMLFF010000280.1 GCA_946479185.1 uncultured Sphingobium sp. | reverse complement strand
CTCCGGCACCAGATCCATAGCCGAGGCCGCCAAATCATTGCGCCCACGCCGCCATGCGAGCGGATCGAGCGCGCCACGGTCCACACCGTCCCAGCCCTTGAAAACCGGCCCGGTAAGGCATTCGATAAGCGGGTTCACCAGCAGGATCGGCGTCCCCGCCAGATCGACATCGACGTTCGCCAGCTTATCGCCAACGCCCGAACCAAATACCGTTTGCGAGTCCAGACAGGCGGGCACATCAGCTCCGAGCGATGCTGCGATCGCAGCCAGATCAATTCCCGCGCCCTCAAGTCCCCAAAGCGTCACCAGCAACCGCAACGCCGCAGCGGCATCCGCCGACCCACCGCCGATACCCGCCGCGACCGGCAATTGTTTGTCGAGCCTCAGATCAGCGCCAAGGCTCGTCCCACTCGCCTCGCGCAATGCCTGCGCGGCACGCAGAACAAGATTATCATCGCCATCGCCCAGATCATCGGCAAACGGCCCCTCAATCGTCAACCGCAGCGCGCCATCATCCCGTACGGTCGCATCAAGCCTGTCTCCATCAGCACAAAAGGCAAACAGGCTCTCAAGCTCATGATAGCCATCATCCCGTCGGGCCCGGACATGCAGCGCCAGGTTCACCTTGGCGTAGGCCGTTTCACTCAACATCAATATTCCAATCGGCCAAGCTCACATATTCGGATAAGTCGGCCCGCCGCCACCTTCCGGCGCCACCCAATTGATGTTGAGCGTCGGATCCTTGATGTCGCAGGTTTTGCAATGCACGCAATTCTGCGCATTGATCTGAAAACGGGGATCGCCCTGCGCATCCTCAACGACCTCATAAACACCCGCCGGGCAATAAAGCCGGGCAGGTTCGTCGTAGAGGGGCAGATTGTACCGGATCGGCACGTCCGGATCTTTCAGCTGCAAATGCACTGGCTGATCTTCTTCATGGTTGGTGCCAGAGAGAAACACCGATGAAAGCCGATCAAAGCTGATCACGCCATCTGGCTTGGGGTAGCTGATCTTGTGGCACTGATCCTTGCGCCACAGCTTGGTATTATCCGCCTTGTTACGCAGCGTGAAGGGCAGACCGATCTTGAGCGTCCGCATCCACATATCAATACCAGCAACCAACGTACCGAGCGTGTTGCCAAACTTCGCCAAGGCCGGCCCCGCATTGCGGACCAGCTTCAGCTCGTCTGCAATCCAGCTTTCGTCCAGCGCAGCAGGATAAGCCTCCAACACATCGCTCGTCCGCTCAACCACCACAGCATCGAAAGCCGAATCCGCCGCCAGCATCGCAGACTTCATCGCGGTATGCGTGCCCTTGATGCGCGGCACATTCACGAAGCCCGCCGAGCAGCCAATCAGCGCCGCGCCCGGCATCACCAGCTTGGGGATCGACTGCCAACCACCCTCATTGATGACCCGCGCACCATAAGAAACGCGCTTGCCGCCCTCCAGCACCTCGCGGATTGCAGGGTGCTGCTTCCAGCGCTGAAATTCCTCGAATGGGCTCAGATGCGGATTGCGATAGCCAAGCCCCACCACGAAACCGAGCGCCACTTGCCCATTGGCCTGATGATAAAGGAAGCCGCCACCATAAGCGTCCGTCAGCGGCCAGCCCTGCGTATGAATCACCCGCCCCGGCACATGCTTCTCCGGCGCAATATCCCACAACTCCTTGCAGCCAAGGCCATAGGTCTGCGGATCGCTCTCATCATCCAGATGGAAGCGCGCCTTCAATTGCTTGGTCAGGTGACCCCGCGCGCCCTCTGCGAACAAGGTATAGCGCGCATGCAATTCCAGCCCCGGCTGATAATCCGGCTTCGCGCTGCCATCGCGCGCGATGCCCATGTCGCCAGTGGCAACACCCTTCACCGAGCCATCCTCATTGTAGAGGATTTCCGCCGCCGGGAAGCCGGGGAAAATCTCCACACCCAGCCCCTCAGCCTGCTCGGCAAGCCAGCGGCAAAGCGAGCCCAGCGAGCCGGTATAAGTGCCCTTATTGTGCATGAAGCCGGGCGTGAACAGATGCGGGATCGCGAACTTGCCGTTGGTGCTCAAAATCCAGTGGTGATTCTCTGTGACCGGAACCTGCGCAAGCGGGCAGTCGCTCGTCCGCCAATCCGGGAGCAACTCGTCCAGACCCTTAGGGTCGATCACCGCGCCAGAGAGGATATGCGCGCCAATCTCGGAGCCTTTCTCCAACACGCAAACCGAGATTTCCCTACCGTCAGTCGCCGCGCGCTGTTTGAGGCGGATCGCCGCGCTTAGCCCGGCGGGACCACCACCGACGATTACCACGTCATAAGGCATGGACTCGCGTTCGGACATTATTTCACTCCTCAGCGACGATTTCAGTCCAATCGCCGCAATATTCGAACTGTTGATAAGCATAGCGATGCGGCAGAGTTGACTGCCGCGTCAACCTCTGTCTGATAGGGCGTGATGGGTGAGCTTCAGGCAGGTTCCTTGGAAAAGGCTGCGCAGTCCTACGCACTTTGGTGGCGAGAGGCTGGGCTTTTGCACGCGACAGACGATGCGCCGCATCGCTGGCGCGAGCCTCAGGTCGCGCCATTTTGGCAGCAGGATCGAGCCGCTGCTGCGCAAGCGTCACGTCCGCGTATGCAAGAGGCTAGCCACGTTGAGCCGCTAGCCGCCAAGCCTGCAGCCTTCACGCCATCAGCGCCTTCCCAGTCAATGCCTCAGGAGCTGGGTGCGTTCCTCGATTGGTTGCAAAAAGATTTGAGCCAGCCAGAATCAGGCTGGCCGGGCGCATTGATCGCGCCGCCAAATCTTTTCGCCCAGCCCCTCCTGCTCATCGTCGACATGCCCGCGCCCGATGCAATCGATCCGTCAAACCTGCTCGAAGCGCCGCAGCGTCGCCTCGCAAACGCCATGCTCGCGAGCCTTGGGTTGAAAGCAGACGATATCCCCGCCCTTTCCCTCTCCACGCGCTGCGCACCGGCGGGCGTGATGGACGAGGACGTCCAGTCGCGCCTCGGCAAACGCATGGTTCATTATCTGGGCCTTGCCCGCCCAAAGGCCGCGATCCTTATCGGCGACCGCACGAGCCGCGCCATCCTCGGCAAATCGTGGAGCCCCAATGCTGGCGGCTTACTAAATATTGACCATCATGGTGGCACAACCAGCCTCGTCACTTTGCCGGGTTTTGAAATGCTGATGAGCCGACCCGCAGCCAAAGCCAGAAGCTGGCAGACGCTGCGCCTGCTCCACGGGATAATGAATTGATGACCAGACGCCCCTCGCGAGCCCGCCTCGCCGCCCGATCCTTCTTAGCAGGCATCGCACTGATCGCTAGCGCCGCACCGCTCATGGCCGCGCCCGTTGCGCCTTCCGCTCCGGTCATTGCGCCGGTCAGCGCGGATGAGCGGGCGCGCTACAACTTCATCCTCACGCAGCTGGCCGACCAGCGCTGGCCCGAAGCCAGAAGCGCAATCGATGCTCTGCCTGAGACCGACAGCATGCGGCCACATCTGCTTGCCGAACTCTATCTCAGCAAAGGTTCTCCCAAGACCGAGCTGTTCGATCTGCTGGACGTGCTCGCCAAAGCTCCCAACATCCCCCAAGCCGAGCGCATCGCCTCCCTCGCCCGCAAACGGGGTGCGCAAGTGTTGCCGGATCGGCCAGCAACGCGTCAATTGATGTGGACGGGCACATCGCCTCAACGCCAAATCCTCAAGGCCGTCAGCGGCGATTATGCCGCCGATCAATTGCGCGGCCAATTGCTCCAGCAGATCAAGGATGATCGCCCTGCTGATGGCGAAGCGATGCTCCTTGCCGTCGAATCCGGCCTGACGATGGCGGCCCGCACGGAACTGCGCCAGCGCCTCGCCTGGTCCTATTATATCTGCGGCGACACCGTGAATGCCCAGCGCATTGCGACCACGGCAGTCCAGAATGGCGGCGGCGATTTTCTCGCGCCTGCCCATTGGGTGCTGGGCCTCTCGGCTTGGCGCCAGAAGCAGTGGGCCGTGGCAGCCGACGCTTTCTACAAGGCCGCGGTCAACACCTCCGATGCCGATATGCGCAGCGGCGGCTATTTCTGGGCAGCCCGCGCCATGATGGCGGACAAGCGCCCAGAGCGCGTCAACGCCATGCTGCGCAGTGCGGCACGTGACGATGAGAGCTTCTACGGCTTGCTCGCCCGCGAGACACTCGGCCTTGGCCCCAGCCCTTCGCTCGCCCGCGAGCATGTCTCCGCGCAGGAT
>CAMLFF010000279.1 GCA_946479185.1 uncultured Sphingobium sp. | reverse complement strand
ATTATGGCTGGGAAGGCGTGTTCGTGTTCGGCGGCATCTGCACGATCATCTGCGCCTTCGCGCTGCTGCTCGGCCTGCCAGAATCCGTGCGCTTCCTTGCGAGCAAGGGGAAGAAGCCGGAGCTGATTGCCGCAACCCTCAACAAGCTCGACCCCACACTGAATGCGAGCGCGCAGGACCGCTATATTCTGACCGACGAGAAGAAGGACACGACCAACTTCAATGTCGGCAAGCTGTTCCAAAGTGATCTCAAATGGCTGACGCCGCTTCTGTGGCTGGGCTATATTGCCAGCACGCTAGCGGTCTATTTCAAAGCCAATTGGGGGCCGATCGTTTATGAAGACCTCAACTTCTCCCGTGAGACGGCTGCCTATGTCTCGTCGATATCGGGCCTTGCCGGTGCGGCGCTAGGCTTGCTGCTAATGCGCTTTACCGATGGCAAAGGCCCGATGGCGGTCGCAGTTTATCCGCTCATCGCTTTCCCGTTGCTGGCCATTGTTGGGCTTGTTCCGCTTTCCGACACGATGTTCCTCGTCCTGTCGATCGCATCGACCAGCTTTATCGGCGGCGCTCACTTCGGTATTTTGTCGATTGCAGGCGTGTTCTACCCAAGCTCGATCCGCGCGAACGGCGCTGGCTGGGCAACATCTGTCGCCAAGATCGGCGGCATTGCAGGGCCAATCGTGGGCGCTGTCGTGCTGGCGAGTGGGCTGCCGATCATCCGCACCTTCGCCATTCTCGCAATCTGTCCAGCGGTGCTCGCCCTCTGCGCGATCGGCATCGGTATGATCGTCAAGCGCCGCGACCCCGAGCCGGGCTTGGCCGGGGCGGCGCCAGTGGCCGCTGAATGACATCTGGGCGGGTGGGATTTGCCCCTCCCTGTCTCATGCTTGATGTGGAAGACTGAAAGCGGTTGCTCCAGACGATCGCGTGGCGCAGTGGCTTTCGCACCTTGCCCTCCAGTCAGATCAGCTGCTCATCATCATGCCACGCCTGACCATCTTCAAGCCCATCCTTGCAGGCGCGCAGCTTTGGCCGCGCCTTGTTGCGGTGCTGGGCGCGGCGATTGGCATCAGCCTCACCATGATCATCTGCCTGCAATTCCCGATTGTTTCTGCAGACCTGCCGATCATCGTGGCGCCCATCGGCGCGTCGGCAGTGCTGGTTTTTGCAGTGCCATCCAGCCCGCTCGCGCAGCCCTGGTCGGTGGTCGGCGGCAATATTCTCTCGACGCTTGTGGGCGTCGCGGCAGCGCAGTTCATTCCGCACATGGCTTTGGCAGCGGGCGTGGCTGTCGGCGGGGCTATTCTCGTCATGTCGTTATGCCGGTGCCTCCACCCCCCGGGCGGCGCTGCGGCGCTCACCGCTGTGATCGGCAGCCAGAGTATCCATGCGGCGGGCTATGCCTTTGCCTTCGCGCCGGTGGGCATCAACTCGATCGCGCTCGTCTCCATCGCCATGATGTTCCATCGCATGAGTGGGCATAGCTATCCGCATCAAGCCATTGCGCCACTGCCGCAGGTGGCGGCGAAATTGCCCATCGAGATGGACGACATCGATTCTGCGCTGGCAGATATGGATGAGAGCTTCGACATCAGTCGCGAGGATTTGCAGCAGCTGCTCACACAGGCAGAAATCCACGCGATGCAGCGGCGAGCGAGGGCAGTCTGATGGCGCGGATCGAGCAGCGATTGACGCAGCTTGGCATCATCCTGCCGCCGCCGATGACGCTGCCTGTCGCGCTGCCATTCGCGTGGGTGAATGTGCGAGGGGACCGCGCCTTTGTCTCCGGTCATGGGCCGCAGGATGAGGATGGATCGGTGCCGGGGCCGTTTGGCGCAGTTGGCGCTGATGTTTCGCTGGACGATGCTAATCTGCTGGCGCGCAAGACGGCAATCTCCATGCTGGGCAGCCTGAAGCGGGAACTGGGCGATCTCGACCGGATCAGTGGCTGGTGCCGTGTGCACGGCATGGTGCGATGTGCGCCGGACTTTACGGACATGCCGCGCGTCGTGAATGGCTTCAGCGATCTGATCATCTCGGTTTTCGGCCCGGAGATTGGCCGCCATGCGCGCACCGCGGTTGGCGTGGCGAGCCTGCCCATGAACCTCGCCATCGAGATTGAAGCCGAGGTGATGATCGCGCCCTGAGCGAGCCTGTGCGGCAGTGCGCGCAATCCCCCTTTATCTTTTGCCATCTCCTCGCTATAGGCCCGCGCTTCCCACAGGTCTTCCAGGCGTGTTGGGAGCCAATGCGGGAGGATGGCCCTTGGGCGATCCGTTTGACCGCTAAGCTTGAACCGGGCGCTGTCACATGGCCGCGCCCTCTACAGAGTGAGACTTATGGCCAAGAAAATTACGGGCTACATCAAGCTCCAGGTGCCCGCTGGAGCCGCGAACCCATCCCCGCCAATCGGCCCTGCACTGGGTCAGCGCGGCGTGAACATCATGGAGTTCTGCAAGGCGTTCAACGCCGCGACGGACAAGGAAGACAAGGGCACGCCCCTGCCGACCATCATCACCGTGTTCGCTGACCGCAGCTTCACCTTCGTCACGAAGAAGCCACCAGCAACCTTCCTCATCAAGAAGGCAATGGGCCTCAAGTCCGGCTCCAAGGAGCCAGGCAAGATTTCCGCTGGATCGATCAAGCGCTCGCAGCTCGCCGAAATCGCAGAAGCGAAGATGGTCGATCTGAACGCGAACGACATCGAAGCCGCAACGAAGATCATTGAGGGCAGCGCGCGCGCTATGGGCCTCACCGTGGTGGAAGGCTAAGACTATGGCAAAGCAGAGCAAGAAGGCGAACGCACTCGCCGCAGCTGTCGACAACAACAAGCTGCACGGCATTGATGAAGCGATTGCGCTCATCAAGACGCACGCAACCGCCAAGTTTGACGAGACTGTTGAAGTCGCGATGAACCTGGGCGTCGATCCACGTCATGCCGATCAGATGGTCCGTGGCGTTGTCACGCTGCCTGCTGGCACCGGCAAGGACGTTCGCGTCGCCGTGTTCGCCCGTGGCGACAAGGCTGAGCAGGCCAAGGCCGCTGGCGCTGAAATCGTTGGTGCTGAGGATCTGCTCGACAGCATCCAGGCTGGCAACTTCGATTTCGACCGCGTGATCGCAACGCCAGACATGATGGGCCTCGTTGGCCGTCTCGGTAAGGTTCTCGGCCCCAAGGGCATGATGCCAAACCCGAAGCTCGGCACCGTGACCCCGAACGTGGCGGAAGCCGTGAAGGCAGCCAAGGGCGGCCAGATCGAATTCCGCGTTGAGAAGGCTGGCATCATTCACGCCGGTCTTGGCAAGTCCAGCTTCTCTGACGCTGACCTGCGCAAGAACTTCGACGCGTTTGTGGATGCGATCATCAAGTCCAAGCCATCAGGCTCCAAGGGCAAATATGTCCGCAAGATCGCCCTCTCATCTTCGATGGGTCCAGGCGTGAAGGTGGATGTGTCGGAAGTCGCCGGCGCCTAAATCTTTTGCTCCCGGTCATCCGGGCGCTGAAAAATTACAAAAGCCCCGCTTCGGTTCGTCCGTTGCGGGGTTTTTCGTATACGCGCACACGCGTATGCTTGATTTGCTCAACGTTCCAGTAACCTTGTTGGGAAACACTCTGTTGGCTTCATGAGGCCATATTCGCCTCATGAACAGGCGATATCTTGAACTGGGAAGTGTGGCAGCAGTGGCGGTGTTCGCTACGCTCGCCTTCTCCGGCGCGCCGAAATTGGCTGAGAGCGCAGTGCCAGCGAGCGCCGCCGCCTATATCGCACTGCCCGATGTCGTGCCCCAGCTTGAGCTCAAGCCAATGTTGCCCGATCAGACCGTGCGTCGTCACACGGATGGTCTATTTTATGTCGAGGCCAAGGCAAACGGCCACTCGATTCGCTTCGTTGTCGATACCGGCGCGACTGTGGTGGTGCTCAATCGCGCAGATGCAGAAAAGCTGGGTATTCCCTTCGAGAGCCTGACGACGCATGGCAATATGCGCACGGTCGGCGGCTCCTCGCACATGCGCTGGGGCAAGATCGCCCGAATGGATATGGCGGGCAAGCGGATCGAGAAGGTCAATGCTGCGGTGATTGATGCTGCGCTGCCTGTGTCGCTGATGGGCCAGAATGCGCTGGAGCAGCTGGGCACTGTGACGTTGCGCGGCGATACGCTGACGATCCACTAATTTACCCTCCCCGTCACCCCAGCGAAGGCTGGGGTCTGTGGCGTTGGGAGCGCAAGGTGGAAATGAGGCGCGGGCCGGATCTCACTCAGCTTTGA
>CAMLFF010000278.1 GCA_946479185.1 uncultured Sphingobium sp. | reverse complement strand
CACAGGAAGTGACTGGAGTTCAGACGTGTGCTCTTCCGATCTCTCATCTCTGCTATTGTCAGCGAAAATCGAAGCGTCGGCTATGTTTGCGGCGGCGCGAATTGCGAGTTGCGTCTTCGGAAAGCGGCGCGTCAACCTGGGCAAGTCGACGCCGTGGCCGCCTTCCGCCACCCGCGTCTGGACGCGCAACACCGATAGATCGACGTTCGCCAGCCCAACGAAAAGCAGGACAACGAAATAGCCAGCGGCCTGCATGTCCCGGATGAGATCGAGCTTGGAGAGAACAGTGCCGTCCTCTTGCTCCTGCCAGTATGAAAAGACCGTTTCCATTGCGAACGGCACCTTGGCTTTGATCGCATGGGCGACAAAGGTCAGCACACCGTCCTGTGCAACCTTCATCCAGCCTTCATCGGTGTCGCGAAGATGCTGCGCCCAATCAGGCAAAAAGCCATCGCTGTCCGTTTCCGGTAAGATTGACAGCATCATCCTATCGGCATTCAGCAAAGGAATTTGAAGCTGACCAGCCAAAGACTTGCGCCACATTGTGGACTTGCCGGAGCCATTATGCCCAGCAAGCACGATTGCGAGAGGTTTTTTGGTTTTACGCTGCGCATCAAGGATCTGTTCGACGGCAGTTACAAGGGGGGTCAATCTATGACCTGAAAAATGCCATCCACAAGACGCCCGCGCTCGGTAACGCCATTCAGTCGGCGAATGAACACCCCATATTCGCCATCAGCCGCAAAGAAGCGAGGCACATCGCGCTTGGGCCGCAAATTAATGCCCGGCGACATGAGTTTTTTAGACACGCGCTCAAGCGCTTTTGAACTGCGCTCGACATTCGTCTTGATGACTTCGCGACTCGGCCTGCTCCCCTTGATAGTAACATTGCCGAACTTTACCGTAGTCGCTCGTTCCGCCTTGGCAGCGTTCACTGTAACAAAGCGTCCGGACGCGCTCGCGCGATCTGAGGTCTTTTCACTAGCCATGGAAGGAATATAGCAATTGCAGCGATGCTTCGCCATCCACGATTTTGAAGACTGAGCACCGCCGGCACGCCCCCGCCCCCACAGGATGACAATCGCACCACACTCTGGCATCGGAGCGGCGGACGATTTGGCGAAGGGCGCGTGGCATGACGGCGATTGGCATTTTTGGAGCGCGCGGGCGCATGGGTCAGGCGATTGCGGGCGTTGCGGCGGATCGCTCGATCACCGTGGCCGGCGGCACCGATGGCGAGGCGGGCGGCGTGATTGGGGCGCAGGGCGCGGCGATCACGGCTGATCCGGCGGCGCTGGCGCTGGACGCCGATGTGCTGATCGACTTTTCCGTGCCGCGTGCGCTCGATGCGCATCTGGCGGCGTGCATCGCGGCGGGCAAGCCGTTGCTGATTGGCACGACGGGGCTGGAAGCGGCGCATCATGAGGCGATTGACCGGGCGGCGAGCCAGATTGCGGTGCTGCAAACGGGCAATACGTCGCTGGGCGTAAACCTGCTCGCCGCGCTGGTGAAGGAAGCGGCGGCGCGGCTGGGTGATGATTGGGATATCGAGATTGTCGAGATGCATCACCGGCACAAGGTGGATGCGCCATCCGGCACGGCCTTGCTGCTGGGGCAAGCGGCGGCGGCTGGTCGCGGGATCGATCTTGCAACCCATATGGTGAGCGGGCGCGACGGCATCACGGGTGCACGGCGCGCGGGCGATATTGGCTTTGCGGCGCTGCGCGGCGGATCGGTCGCAGGCGACCATATGGTAATGCTGGCGAGCGACCAGGAGCGCATTGAGCTGAGCCATCGCGCGGAAAGCCGCATCATCTTTGCGCGCGGGGCGCTCAAGGCGGCGCAATGGCTGATCGGCAAGGCGCCGGGGCGCTATACGATGGCGGACGTGCTGGGGCTTTAACGCCGATGGCGAGCAGGCAACTTAATCGCGCCCAGATCTTCGAGATGTTCTCGCGGCTGGCCGAGGCCAACCCGGCACCGCGAACCGAGCTGGAATATGGCAATGACTTTCAGCTGCTCGTGGCGGTCGTGCTCTCCGCGCAATCCACAGACGTGGGCGTCAACAAGGCGACGCGCAAGCTGTTCATGGAGGTGAAGACGCCGGCGGAGATGGTCGCGCTTGGGGAGGATGCGCTCAAGCAGCACATCAAGACCATCGGGCTATTCAATACCAAGGCAAAGAATGTGATTGCGCTCTCACAGGCGCTCGTCGCGAACCATGATGGCGAAGTGCCGCGTAATCGCGACGTGCTGACCACCCTGCCCGGCGTTGGCCGCAAGACGGCGAATGTCGTGATGAACACGGCCTTTGGCGAAGAGACATTTGCCGTGGATACGCACATCTTCCGCGTGGGCAATCGCACCGGACTGGCGCCGGGCAAGACCGTGCTGCTGGTTGAGAAAGGCCTGGAAAAGCGCGTTCCGGGACCATTCCGTCGCGATGCTCATCACTGGCTCATCCTGCATGGGCGCTATGTGTGCAAGGCGCGCAAGCCCGAGTGCCCGCGGTGCATCATCGCCGACATTTGCCTGTTCAAAGACAAGACCCTCCTCACCTAGAATTTACCATATCGGTTATTTTATCCTGTCCTACAGCCCTCCTTCTCTGGCCTATGGGCGTCGCGGCGATTCGGCCGTGATGCCAGCCAAGTAGGCACCAGGACATGGCCGACCGCTTCGCCACCCAGATCGATTCCCTCACCCAGCCCGCGCGTGACGCCTTTGCGATCACGCCCCATGCCAGCAATGAGATCGACCCGCTGCCCAAGGCGATTTACGTTGGCACAGGCGGCAACATCACGCTGCGCGCCGTGGGATCGACCAGCGATATCCTGTTCAAGAATGTCGCATCCGGCCAGATTCTGGACGTGCGCGCGCAATATATCCGCGCGTCCGGCACCACGGCTGCCGATATTGTGGGTCTCGCCTGATGAGTGGGCTCGGCTTTGGATTTGGCGCAGCGGGGCGGCAGCGGCGCTACCGTGCGCTCAGCGGCGGCGGATCATCTGCGCCAGCTTACTCCGCCGCCTTCACCCTCGCCCAGTTCCCCGCCTATGACGAGCGGCGCATCTATCAGCGCACTACCGTCTCGGGCGGAAGCACCGGCAAAGGCAACGGCACCGTGCGCGTGCCCATCAGCGGTGCGACGGGCGCGGGCACCATTGGCGCGCGCATCCGCAGCGAAGATGGTGAGACCATCTTGCAAGGCCCGTGGATTGCGGGCGAGATCGATGAGGGCGCAAGCTTCATCGACATAAGCGGCGTTGATGCGCGGCTGGGCTGGTTCTTCATCGATCTGCAAGGCGTGGACGGCGCATGGCAGCTCGGCACGGTCAAAATCGGCATGGGCGCGCTTTATGGCTTTGCCGGGCAATCGCTGATGACGCGCATGTTCGGCCGCGTGTCGGACAGCGCCACCTTCGCCTCGCTCGGTATGAGCGCGGACAGCAACAGCTCGGTCTGCGTGCGCTTTGATGACTCACCGGGCTATATGCCCACCGCCGCCACGATGCCGTGGAGCCTGCCCGCCGATGTCGCCAATGGCGCCGGGCCAAACTCCGTGGGTGTGGGCGAATTCCTCAACCGGATGATCGCGCTCACCGGCGTGAATTGCGGCGCCATCGGCTACAGCCAGTCAGGCTCGCCCATCGACAGCTATTATGCCGGGCAATCCAATTGGACGCGCCTGAGCGAGACGATCATGCGGGCGGGCGGCGCTTTCGAGGGGTTCATCTGGGGTCAGGGCCATAGCAATAGCGCGTCCGGCCTGCCCCCGAGCGCCTATGGCGCGGCACTCACGAGCCTGTTCGGTCAGCTTTCCGCGCTCAACGGTCTTTCCGACCATGGCCGCTATCTCTGGACGATCCCCTCCTATCATTCGCAGGATTGGGGCACGCCCTGGCAAGTCAGCCGCATCCGCCAGGGCGCGCAGGATTGGTGCGCCGCCAATGATGCGACCTATGTGCATATGGACGATGTGACGCTGGTCGATGGCGTACATCAAGGGCAAGCAGGTGCGCGCACGATGGCGCGGCACATCGCGCGGGCCATGCGCGCCCGCTATGGCGCGAGTAGTGGCCTTGGCCCAAAACCGCTCAGCGCGACCCGCAGTGGTGCGACGATCACCCTCACATTGAGCGATGTGGGGCAAGGCGCACTCTCGCTGGTCGGCACGCCCGGCAACCGCATCTTCGTGTTTCCGCGTGACCGGGTGAATCGCGCGCTCACGCAGGTGGGTGACAATCGCTTTCCAGTGGCATCCGTAACCGCGACGAATGCGACGACGCTCAGCATCACCCTCGCCAATGATCCGGGCGATGGGCATGCACTG
>CAMLFF010000277.1 GCA_946479185.1 uncultured Sphingobium sp. | reverse complement strand
TTTTGGGATTGCGGCCGATACGCTCATTCTTGTCGCGCAGCACGAAGGTGCCGAATCCGGAAATCTTGACGTTTTCGCCCTGCTCGAGCGCATCGGCAACAAGATCCAGGACCTGTTCAACGATCTGCGCGGATTCCGCGCGCGACAGTCCAACTTGTCTGTTCAGTCTCTCGGCAATTTCTGCGCGAGTCAAAGTGTCATCAGAACTCATTTCGCCCCCAAACACGAAACATCAAGTGGTCTTGCCCCCACAAGACCACAGAGCGTCTCTGCGTCAGATTTCATGACATTGCAATCACGAAGAATCGTGACCACGCTATTGATATCGTGTGAAATCAATTGATTCCAGATGACACTAATCGCGCAACCTTAGAAGCGCACAACGCTCGCGCCCCATGTGAAGCCGCCGCCCATCGCTTCAAGCACGATGAGATCGCCCTGCTTGATCCGACCATCCCGCACGGCAACGTCCAGCGCCAGTGGCACCGACGCTGCTGATGTATTGGCATGTTGATCGACCGTGACGATCACCCGCTCCGGTGCCAACCCAAGCTTGCGCGCCGTCGCATCGAGAATGCGAGCATTGGCCTGGTGCGGCACGATCCAATCGACATCCGCAACTTCAAGATCTGCAGCGCTTAGCACTTCGCGCATCACCTGCGCCAGATTGACAACCGCGTGGCGGAAAACATCCGGGCCCTTCATGCGGACCTTGCCGACCGTTCCGGTGGTCGACGGGCCGCCATCGACATAAAGCAGGCCATTATGGCGGCCATCGGCATGAAGGCGGCTGACGAGGACACCGCGTCCGTCGGCTTCATCACTTTCCTGCGCGCGCAGCACAATGGCGCCTGCGCCATCGCCAAAGAGGACGCATGTGCCGCGATCTTCCCAATCGACAATGCGACTGAATGTCTCAGACCCGATGACGAGCGCCGTTTTGGCAGCACCGCCGCGCAACATATTGTCCGCAACGGTCATGGCGTAGAGGAAGCCTGAGCAGACCGCGGCGACATCGAATGCCACGCAATCATTGATGCCAAGGCCAGCCTGAACAATCGTCGCGCAAGCCGGGAATGTCTGGTCCGGCGTTGCTGTGGCGACGATGATCAGATCGACATCGGTTGCGAGTATATTGGCAGCAGAAAGCGCCTTTTGCGCGGCCTCGATGGCCAAAGTCGATGTGGTTTCACCATCGCCAGCGATGTGCCGCGCGCGAATGCCGGTGCGCTCGACGATCCACTCGTCGCTCGTGTCCACCGTCTTAGCCAGTTCGGCATTATCGACTCGGCGCTGGGGCAGAGCAGAGCCTGTCCCCTCAATCACGGACCGCAAGGTCATTTGGCGACCAGTTCCTCACTGACAATGGGGCCGACACGCGCAATATCTTCCGCAATGCGCGCGCTCAAATCTTCTTCCACCAGCCTCGCGGCGACATGGACGGCGTTAGCGATGCCCTTCTCGTCCGCACTGCCGTGACTTTTCACGACAATGCCGTTGAGGCCGAGAAAGACCGCGCCATTATGATTATTCGGGTCCAGATGAACCTTGAGCAACTGAAGGGCAGGCTTTGACAGCAGGAACCCAGCCTTGGAGCGGAGCGAACTGGTGAAAGCGCGGCGCAGCACATCGGTCACGAAGCGCGCGGTGCCCTCGGCAGTTTTGAGCGCGATATTTCCGGCGAAGCCCTCGGACACGATCACATCCGCATCGCCCGAGCCGATTTTGTCACCCTCGATGAAGCCATCGAAGCGCAGTGGCAGGCCAATTCCACCACGCAGGACGGCTGCGGCCTCGCGAATCTCATCCGTTCCCTTGAGTTCCTCGGTTCCGATGTTCAGCAAGCGGACGCGCGGCGTGGGGAGGTCCAGCACGATGCGCGCATAAGCTGCGCCCATGATCGCGAACTGCACGAGATTGCGGGAGTCGCACTCGGTATTCGCGCCCAGATCGAGCATGACAACGTCATTGTCGCCAAGTGTCGGGAGGAAGGCGGCAAGCGCTGGCCGATCAATGCCGGGCAACATGCGCAGCGCCACTTTGGACATTGCCATCAGCGCGCCAGTGTTACCGGCAGAGACGGCAGCGCGCGCATCACCGCTCTTCACGGCCTGAATGGCGAGGCCCATAGAGCTGCCACGCGACTGGCGCAGGGCCTGACTGGGCTTGGTGGTCGCCGTCACCACCTGATCGGTATGAACGACCGTGGCAGCTTGCGACAGATTGGGGTGATTCTTCAGGGCTTCGCGAATCTGCGGCTCATCACCAAACAGGATGAACTGTAGCCCCTCATGACGCCGACGCGCCAAGGCCACGCCCGCAACCATCGTGCGGACGCCCTCATCACCGCCCATCGCATCGATCGCGATCCGCGGTGTTTTCACCTCATTATCCTCTTATCGGGCCTCAGGCGCCGATCGCGACGACTTCGCGGCCATTATAATGGCCACATGCCGTGCACAGATTGTGAGGACGCTTCAGTTCGCCACAGTTGGGGCACTCCTGAAACGGCTCAACGCGCAGCGAATCATGGCTGCGACGCATACCGCGCTTGGACGGTGATGTTTTTCTCTTTGGGACAGCCATCAGGGCACCTGTTCAAAAGTCGTAATCGTTAAAACCGGCACGCTCAGCCAGAAACCTATGAGCATCTCAACAGCCCCTGAGGACCGGGAAGCAAGGCAACCGAGCGTTTGCGAGAGTGAGCGCCTATAGCGCTTTTTCCCGGAGGCGCAACCGATTCATTGGAGAAGATTGGCTCAGCCGTGGCGATCATCAACGCATAAGCAGAGCGCCGTTGCCATTTTGTGACGCGCGTGCCCTCCCCGCTTAACTGCCTGCCGCAACGCCCGTCACTGCATCCCCCACATAGGGATTGCTCGCCCGCTCATGGGCAAAGCTGCTGGGCTTGCCGTGGCCGGGCACGAAGATCGTATCCCCACCGAGCGGCCAGAGCTTGCGGGTGATCGACGCGATCAGATCATCATGATTACCGCGCGGAAAATCTGTGCGCCCGATAGAGCCTTGGAACAGCACATCCCCCACGATGGCCAGCTTCGACGCGGGATGATGGAAGATGACATGGCCGGGCGTGTGGCCGGGGCAATGGATGACATCCAGCACCATATTGCCGACCGTTACCTGATCGCCATCCACCAGCCAGCGATCCGGCTCGAACGGCGTGCCGGGCAAGCCCCAGCGCTTGCCATCATCCTCCAGCCGCGCAATCCAGAAGCGATCATCCTCATGCGGCCCCTCAATCTTGAGACCAAGCTCCTGCGCGAGCACGCCCGCCTGCCCGCAATGATCGATATGACCGTGGGTGACGAGCAGCTTCTCCAGCGTGACGCCATGATCCGCCACCGCCTTGCGCAGCAGCGGCAGATCGCCGCCCGGATCGACCAGCGCGCCGCGCATGGTGGCGGTGCACCAGATCAGGCTGCAATTCTGCTGGAGCGGCGTCACGGGGATCATCATGGCCCGCATTGGCGGATTGGTTGGGCTGCTGGTCATGGTGCCGATCTGGCAGCGCAGCCTCGCTTCCGCAAGGGTACGCGGGGTAAGCCGGGTTCAGTCACCCAGCATTTGCGTCACCCATTGAGGGACAAGCACACTGGCCAGGCCTTGCTGGCTCTCATCAAACCAGTCGCTCCCCGCCGATGGCTCCAGATTAAGCTCCAGCGTGCGCACGCCGAGTGCCGAGGCCATCCGCACAAAGCCAGCCGCAGGATAAACCGCGCCCGATGTGCCGATGGAGACGAACAGATCCGCCCCCGCAATCGCTGCCTCGATGCGCTCCATCTGATAAGGCATCTCTCCGAAGAACACGATGTCTGGCCGCAGCGTGGGCCACAGGCAGGTAGGGCATTCCGAACGGGGCGGCAGATCAGCCTCCCACTTCGTGCGCTTGCCGCAGGTGGCGCAAAGCGCGCTGCGCAAGGCGCCGTGCATATGCAGAATATTGCGCGACCCGGCCCGCTCGTGGAGATCATCGACATTTTGCGTGACGAGCAGCAGATCGCCCGGCCGGGCCTGCTCAAGCTGGGCGAGCGCCAAATGCGCGGCATTGGGGCCGACGGTCGCGAGCGCCGCGCGGCGCATATCATAGAAGTGATGCACCAGTGCCGGATCACGCGCCAAAGCGTAGGGCGTGCAGACATCCTCGATGCGGTGCTGCGCCCATAGGCCATCCTCTGAGCGGAAGGTTTCGAGGCCGCTCTCGGCGGAGATGCCGGCGCCGGTTAGGATGACGATGTTGGTGGGTTGGGTCATGGGGTCATTCTAATGAAATACAGGCGGAGGACGCCATCGACACGACCCTATCAAATAGGCGGACTGACAACGTTCATCCATTCC
>CAMLFF010000276.1 GCA_946479185.1 uncultured Sphingobium sp. | reverse complement strand
AGATTGGCGACGTTGAAGTCTTCCGTTGGCCCGCCGCTGGAGGCAAGGCGCGCATTCATGCCACGCACTGCGCCATCGCCTACCATCGGCAGAACGAGCTTTTCGGCCTGATGCAGATAGGTGTCTGCCTGAACAAAACCGGTGCCTTCCGGCGCATTGAGCCGCACCTGAACCTGGCCGGTGTCCTCGGCTGGCGCGAGCTCGGAATCAAGGCCGCGAAACAGCATGGCCGCGCCGCCCATGAGCACAGCCACGCTGATGATGACGAGCAGGGGGCGCTTGATCACCCGGTCAAGCCCCGCCCGATAGCGCTGTTCAAGACGCCCAAGCAGATCATCGATCCGCGCCGTCACCCGGCCACGCGCGCTCAATTTGAGCAGCTTTGAGCACATCATGGGCGTGAGGCTGAGCGCCAGCACGCCTGAGATGCTGATCGCCGCGATCATGGCGACCGCAAGCTCGCGAAAAAGCAGCCCGGCTTGTCCGGAGAGGAACATGATCGGTACGAAAACCGCGCACACCACCATCGTGGAGGCAATCACTGCAAAACCGACCTCGCGCGTGCCGTAAAAGGCCGCATAGAGCGGGTCTTCGCCTTGCTCGATGCGGTGATAGACATTCTCCAGCACCACGATGGCATCATCCACCACCAGCCCGATGGCGAGCACCATCGCGAGCAGCGTCAACAGATTGACGGAATAGCCAAGCAGCCACAGCACGGCGAAGGTCGCGAGCAGGCAGATCGGCACCATGATCATCGGCACGATCGTGGCGCGCAAGCTGCCAAGGAAGAAGAAGACCACCACCGTCACCAGCAACGCGGCCTCGAAGATGGTCATCCACACGCCCTTGATGGCCTGCTCGATGAACAGGGTGCTGTCGCCGCCTACCTTGACCTCAACGCCAGCGGGCAGGTTCTTGCTCAGATCCTCGACGGCTTTTTTGGCCGCCTGCGCAACCTCAAGCGTGTTCGCACCGGACTGGCGCACAATGCCGATGCCGACGCCCGTTTCGCCATTATAGCGATAGATGGAATAAGGGTTTTCAGGCCCTTCCTCGACACGGGCGACATCGCCGAGCCGCACCAGATAGCCGTCGCCGCCACGCCCGACCACGAGCTGCGAGAAGTCCGCAGGTGTTGCGAAGCTGCGCTGCACGCGGAGCGACAGGTTTTGCGAGCGCGCCTCGATGCGCCCGGCGGGAAGCTCCACATTCTGCCGCCGCAGCGCCGCTTCCACATCATGCGGGGTGAGGCGATAGGCGGCGAGACGATCGGCATTGAGCCATACGCGCATGGAGGGGCGGGCGAGTCCCATCGTGGTGATTTGCGCAACCCCATCGATGGTGGAAAGCCGGTCGACAACGATGCGATCCACGAAATCGCCAAGCTTCGTGCGGTCCCAGCCCGGCGCCATGACGGCGAAGAACATGATCGGCTGCGAGTCCGAATCCACTTTGCGCACTTCTGGGGGCAGGGCATCGACGGGGCGGTCTGCCGCGCCGCCTGCGACCCGATCCCGCACATCGTTTGCAGCGGCATCCACGTCACGCCCGGCGGCGAATTCGATGACGATGTTGGAAACGCCGTCCCGAGAGGTGGAGCTGATCGTGTCGATACCCTCGATGCCCGCAAGCCGCTGTTCGAGCGGTTGCGTGATGCGGTTTTCCACCACGCTGGCATTGGCGCCGGTATATTGTGTCTCGACCGAGACGATCGGCGGGTCGGTATCAGGATATTCGCGGATCGAGAGGCTCAGGAAGCCGACCAGACCGATGATGGCGAGTAGCAACGCCATCACCGCCGCCACCACAGGCCGCCGGACCGAAAGGTCGGAAAGCATCATGGTGCGGCGGAGGCCATGCGTTTGAGCGTGTCTTTCGCGGCGCTCGCGCTCGGCTTATCGCCCACCAACCGCACAGTCCGCCCCTCGGCCACCTTCACCACGCCATCGGTTACGACCAGTGCATTGGCGGGCAGGCCGCTTACTTCGACCAGACCATTGTCGCGAAGGCCAGTGCGCACGGTGGTGCGCTTGACCTTCTTTTCGGCATCGACGGTGTAAACATAACGCGTCTCACCCTCGCTCAGCACCGCCGCTTCTGGCAAAGCGAGGGCCGTGCGCTGGGCGGTCTCGATCCGCACAGTGAGCAACATGCCCGGCTTGATGCGCGCGCCCGGATTGGGCAGGGTTGCGCGGACCATCACAGCCCGGCTTTGCGGATCGATTACGGGATCGATCACGCTGATGGTGCCCATGATGGGCTCGCCCGGAAAAGCCGAAGCATAGGCCTTGATCGGCAGGCCGGGGCGCAGCGAGGCCAGCAGCGTCTCCGGCACGGTGAAGTCCAGCTTGATCCGCGAGAGATCGCTCACAGTGACCAGCGGCGTTCCACTGGTGACGATAGCGCCCTCGGATATGGTGCGCAGTGACAGATAGCCCGAGAAAGGCGCGCGGATCATGCGATCGTCAATCTGCGCCTGCACGGAATCCCGGCTGGCGCGCGCTTCGCTCAGGGCGGCACGCTGCTGGTCGAGCAGCGAGCGCGTGGCAAAACCCTGCTTGTTCAGGCTCTCAATCCGCTCAAGCTCGGACGATGCTTCGGTTGCGCTGGCCTTGGCCCCGGCAAGTGCCGCGCGCTCCTGCGTGTTGGAAAGCACCGCGAGTAGCTGCCCGGTGCGCACATACATGCCATCATCGAAGAGAAGCCGTTCGATCCGCTCGGTCACGTTAGGCGAGAGCGTGACCTGCTCATTTGCGCGGGCCGAGCCGACCGCCTCTATCTCATCGCGGAAGATATGTGCTTTTGGCTGTGTTGCGCCTACCAACGGGGCCTGACGCTCCTGCTTGGCAGCATCGCCCGTGCTGCACGCCGCAAGAAGCGCGAGGCCCGCAATCAGCGCGCCCCGGCTCAATCTTTGCAGATAGGTTCCGGCAAAATTACTCATCAGCAGGCCGAGTGTCACGCAGCCATTGCCTTTTTGTGCAACTGCTCGATGGCGTCCAGAGCGGAGAGCAGGGCACCTTCCATCCAGGCGCCATAATAAGAGGCATGCTCGCCAGCCAGAACGATGCGGTTATCCATCGTGACGAGATTCTTGTAATGTTTCTCGCGCGTTGCTTCGGTCCAGGTGCCGGCGCAGCCCAGGATCCAGGGCGCGCGGCTCCAGACGAAGGAGACGCCGTTCATGAACTCCTTGCGGTAGGCTGCGGGGTGGAAGACCGAGCCCTGTTTGAGCGCCGCTTCCATGCGTTGCGCCGGTGTCATGCCCGTCAGCGCATAGCTGCTTGCACCGCTCGCGAACGCGCCGAGGAGAACGGCGGGCTTATCCTTGAAATAGTCGAAATTGGGATAGGAGATCAGCGAGATCTGCTGATCGGTAAAGCTGTGACCGCCATATATGGAGTCATCTTCCTCCCAAAAGCGCCGCTTGAACTCCAGACCCATCTTGACGGAGTTGCCATATGGCACTGCCGAGATTGCTGCCTTCAGCGGGGCGCTCACCTGCACCTCAAGCTGGTTGAGCACAGGCAGCGGGATTGTGCAGACGCAGTAATCCGCTTTGGCCTCGCTCATCTTGCCCGATGCGACATCCTGCCACATCGCCGACACGCCGGTGTCGCTCTGCGCGATTTTGGTGACTTTCGCGTTATAAGTGATGAGGCCAGCAAGCTGCTTGGCAAACGCCTTGCCGATCATGTCCATCCCGCCCTTGGGCTGGAACATCGTCGTCTGCATCACGTAGCCGAAGAAGAAGTTCATCTGCGACCAGATGTTGGACTCCAGCACATCGCCCAGCGCATTGATTTTCGATGGGGTGGGCGCGCCATTCACGCCGCCGCCCGGCGCCTGATCATAGCCGCGCTGGCCTGAAACGGTCAGGCTGCTCGTATAATTGAGGTCGCCATCCAGCAGGCCCCATTCGCGCATCGCGGCAACGAGCCTTTCCTTGTCTTCCTTGCTCACCTTCTGGTCGAGCGCGCCCGCATTCAGCGATTTGGCGAGTAGCTCGGAGACATGGCCTTTATAATCGACGGCCAGCTCCTTGTAGCGCTGCGGCTTGCCGCCAAACGCCTTGCTGTTGTGAACGAAGGCATTGTGATTGAGCTGGATGAAAGGCTCAAGCTCCACGCCGAAGGCCTTGCAATAATGCAGCAGCGTACGGTGATGATGGGGAATGCGCCACGGGCCGGGATTGAGGTAATGGCCTTTGGCAAAGCCGATCTTCTGGGTGGCACCGCCCAGCTCTGTGTAAGTGTCGCCACCATAGAGCGACCAGTTCCGTCCGCCGGCGCGGTTCTGGTATTCCAGAATGCGCACCTTGTAGCCGACCTTGCTCAGCTCATGCGCGGCCAGCA
>CAMLFF010000275.1 GCA_946479185.1 uncultured Sphingobium sp. | reverse complement strand
GCTTCTCAGCCCGGTTGATGCCGATAATCGCGACTTCGCCATCCAGCTCATAAGTCGCCAACTGCTCGCTCATTGCGCCGATCCTCCCGCAGACGTGATGATCAGGGCATCCACAGCCGTCAGCCCCTCACCCTCAGCATGGACGAACACCGGGTTAAGGTCGATCTCCTCAATCTGCGGCACGGTCGAGATGAGCCGCCCGATCAAAGCCGCCGTCCGCGCAACAGCCGCCACATCCACCGGCGGCGCACCACGGAAGCCCTTGAGCAATTTCGCGCTGCGCAGCTTCATCAGCTCGGCGATGATATCATCCTCGCCCATATCGGCAGGGAGCAGCCGCACATCGCCCAGCGCCTCCACCCAGATGCCACCAAGCCCCACCAGCACCACCGGACCCCATTTGGGATCACGCTTGGCGCCGATCATCAGCTCCAGCCCCTTGGGCGCCATCGCCTCGACCAGCACGCCATCGAGCACAAGGCCCGGCGCAGCGCGGGTAATATTGCCCTGCAAGGTCGCCCAGGCGGCACGAAGCTCGTCAGCATCCTTGATGCCAAGCAGCACCCCGCCCGCTTCCGTCTTGTGCGCAAGCGATCCCGCCTGTGCCTTGATGGCAACGGGGTAGCCGTTCGCCGCCGCAATCTGCTCTGCCTCATCCACACTGGTCGCAAGGCCGCCCTTGGGCACGCGCACGCCAATCGCAGAGAGCAATTGCTTGCTCAGCCATTCAGGCTGCGAGCCTTCGCCAAGCGCAGGTAGATTAGCGAATGGCTCATAGGCCACTGCCCGCGCCGTGCGCTCCAGCGAGCGTCCATAATGGGTGATGCGCGCCAGCGCCGTCATCGAGCGCTCAATGGAGCGGCTCAAAATTAGCCGGTTCGCGCGGATCGACGCCTCGAACCCCTCATCCAGTTCCGGCGCCGGAAAGGCCAAAATCGCCGGGCGCGGCTTGCCCTTGATCGAGTCCACGAAATAATGCCCATAGCCGCGCTGCGATGCCGCCGTGCCGCTGTTCACCGCGATCAGCACGCTGCCAACCTCGCTGTCGTCCATCAGCGTATTGGTGCCGAGTGGCATCAACTCTGGCTGAAAGATCGCCTGTGTCCCAAGATCGAGCGGATTACGCGGGGGAATGAATACCGGCAATTGCGGTGCCAGCGATGCGCGCGTTTCCTCCGAGAGCATCGGCATTTCCATGTCCAGCCGCTCGAAATAATCATGTGCAATGGCGCTGAATCCGCCCGAAAATGTCAGCACACCCGGGCCTTTGGTAGGCGGCACCGGATAGCGCGCGAGCAGCTCGATCACATCGACCCACTCCTCCAGCGTCTCCACCAGCACCACGCCCGCCCGCTCCAGATGCAGCTGCATCGTCGCATAATCGCCCGCGAGCGCGCCTGTATGCGATTGAATGGCGGCCTTGCCCTTGTCGCCGCGTCCCGGATGGATCGCGACCAGCGATTTGCCCGCTGCCCGCGCCCGCTTGGCTGCGGTCAGGAAGGCCTGCGGATCGCGCACTTCCTCAAGATAAAGCGCGATCACCGCCGTCGCCTCATCCTGCGCAAAAAAGTCGATGAAGTCCGGGATGCCGATCCCCGCCTCATTGCCGGTCGAAACCGTATGGGCCATCGGCAGATGGCGCGCGGCCAGATTGGTGCTGGCATAGGCCATCAGCCCGCCGCTCTGGGAGACCATCGCAATCGCCGGATTGGGGCTGTCATCAGGCAGCCGCGCAACCTTGCGCGCGTTGGCAAAGCCAATCGGTAGCCCTTGCACAAGGTTGGTATAGCCCAGGCAGTTCGGCCCCAGCAGCGCAACGCCGCCCTCCTGCGCAATGCGGATGAGCTCATCCTGCCCCGCCCGATTACCCGCCTCGGCAAAACCGGAGGAGAAGATCACCACCGCCCGCACGCCCCGCCGCACACATGCTTCCAGCGCATCCTTCACGCCCGCCGCCGGCAGCGCAAACACCGCCAGATCAATACCTTGTGGCAGATCATCAATATTCTGTGTGACCGGATAGCCGTCAATCTCGCCCTCGGCGCGGCCCACAATATGCACATCGCCCGCAAAGCCATTGAGCTGCAAGTTCGCGACCACCGTGCGCCCGGCCGACTTGGGTTTGGAGGACACCCCAATCACGGCAATCGATTTTGGCTGCATGAACAGCGCAACCGCTTCTGCGCCGCGACCGGTGCCGAGTGGCGAGGACAAGAGCGTCGCTGACATGAAATTCCCTAATATGATTGAACCAAACAAAAAAGGGCGGCGGCCAGCCTATGCCAGCCGCCGCCCCGAAAGCTTAAAAGGCGAAGCGGATGCCGACCTTGTAGGAGCGCCCAATGCGATCATAATAGCCAGCAACCTGCGTATTGGGGAACGGGGGCTCCTTGTGGAGCAGATTGTTCACCACGGCATAAAGCTGCACCGTCTTGTTATCGCGCTTCATCAGGTTGAGATGCCCGGACCAGTGCAGATAGAAGCGGGAGGCAACATTCATGCCGCCAACCGAGATCGGCGAGGCAGCGTTATAATTGGGGTCGCCCGGCTGAACGAGCGTCGCATCCACAATGCCACTATCGATCCAGCGCCCGGTGAACGAGGTGCCCCAGGCATCCGTATCATAGCCGATATTGGCATTGATCTGCCAATGCGGCACGCTGGTCGCGCCGGTGTTGAGGCCGGACGTAAAGCCGCCTAGCTGCCCGGCCCGATCAATGACGCTGCCACGGCTTTGGATGATCCCTGCACCGTTGAAGCTTGGCGCATTGCCAAGGCCGTCATCGGAGATCAGGTTCGCCACATAGGTGCCGAACAGACGTGTCGAGAGCCTGCCTCCGCCAAGATTGGTGCGATAGACGAACTCAAAGTCCACGCCCCGCGTCTTGAGCGATGCCAGGTTAAGCAGCTGGACTGTCACCGAGTTGATTTCAGTGGCGCTACCCGATCCGGACAGGACCGTGCTTTGGCAGAAACTGCCAGCGCCCGTCGTCTGAATCTCAGCAAAGCAGTTGTCGACAATCTGCTGCGCCGGGAAGCTGGCAATCGCGCCCTTGATGTTGATGTCGTAGAAATCCACCGATGCAGAGAAGCCCGGCAGGAAGCTTGGCGAGAAGACCGCGCCAACCGTGAGCGTATCGGCCTTCTCCGGTGCCAGCGTCGTGCTGGGCGCGAAGATAACCGTGTAGGAACGCGACACCCCGTTGAACGGATTGCGCAAGGTCGATTGGGTCGATGTGACCGAGAAGAGCTCGGCTGCATTGGGTGCCCGAATGTCTCGCGAGCGTGTTCCGCGCAGACGCAGACCGTCGACCAGTTCCCATGTCGCGCCGACTTTCCAGGTCGTCACGCCGCCCGATGTATCATAATCGGTGTAGCGAACCGCACCATTGAGATCGAGCGACTTCATAAGCGGCGCATCGCGCGCCAGCGGCACGACGATTTCGGCATAGGCCTCCTTCGTCGAAAAGGTCCCGTCATAAGGCGCCGGATTCGAGAAGTTATACTTCTTCTGCGCAGCCAGCGAGTCCACGACGCTCAGCGCGGTATCGCGCCGATATTCACCACCAAAAGCCAGCGAAACAGGGCCAGCCCAGGTCGAGAACGGCTCGCCATTGATGTTCGCCGCTGCCACAAACTGGGTGTTCGTGATCGTCTGGAATTGCGTGCCGTTCACATAGGCCCTGGACTCAGGCGACATGGCATTGAGGCCGAACAGGTTGAGCGGCGCGCAGCCTTGCGCCCGCGCGGTCGTATCGCGGCAAACGACCTGCCCGGAAGGCAGCCGGATCGCATCATAGGCATAGAGGAAATTCTGCTGGATGCGCATGTTGCGGATCTGCGAATCCAGCTTGTTCTGGCCATATTGTATATAGGCATCCCAATTCCAGCTGCCGCCAATGGGGCCACTCAGCCCCGCAGCGAAGCGGTAGGTGGTGTTATAATTGACAATCTGCGTGGCCGAGAAATCCGGGTTGGACCGGCCAAGAACGAAGGATGAGATCGCATTGGCATCCATGATCGTCGCGATCTGGCTTGGGAGAAACGCATTGTCGCGCCGGATGACGACCGCGTTTGCGCCACTAACCGCCGTATCGCGCGGCATGGGCCCCGAATAGTTGGAGCCTGAGCGGCCATAGCTGCCTTCGACAAAGACGTTGACCGCATCGTTAATCTCATAATCGAGATGACCCATCACCACATGGCGATCGATCGGCAGCACCAATGTGTGCCCCGCGCGTGGCGGCGTGCCGACCGAGCTGGACATGTTGTAGGACGAGCCACCAGACTCCTGCCCATAGGTGAAACGACCGACGACACCGGGCTCAGGGAAATAGATGCCGCGCAGCACATCGACACCATTTGCGGG
>CAMLFF010000274.1 GCA_946479185.1 uncultured Sphingobium sp. | reverse complement strand
CTCCAGATGCCCGCCATGGCCGTGGGCGGCGCCGTCACGGCCACTGCCGCGCAGAATATCGGCGCGGAAAAATGGGATCGCGTGGACCGCACCACCTATATCGGCATCGCCATCGCGATGGCGATCACCGGCGCGCTCATCGGTCTGCTCACGCTGTTCGAGAGCCAGATCCTTGGCCTGTTCCTTGAGGGCGGTGGTGAGGCTATCGCCATCGGCGTCCACATGATGGACATTGTGAACTGGAGCTACTTCATCTTCAGCGTCACCATGATGATGTTCGCCACCATGCGCGCCAATGGCATCGTGCTGGCCCCGCTCATCATCCTTACCCTGTCGCTCTTCTTCGTGCGCATCGGCTTCTATTATCTGAGCTACCCGATCATCGGCATCGAAGGCCTTTGGTGGAGCTTCACCGTCAGCTCGGCGGTGGCCCTGCTACTGGCCTGGCTCTGTTATCGCTTCGGCAAGTGGCGCTCCGTGCGACTGGTGGTGCCCGCCAAGCCTGGGAGAAGAGCCGCATGAAAGTCCTCGTGACCGGCGGCGCAGGCGGCATTGGCCTTGCGATTGCGCAGCGTTTTGTGGCGGATGGCGCCCAGGTGCTGATCTGCGATGTGGATACCGCCGCGCTCGATCAGGCCGTGGCTGCGATGCCCGGCCTGCTGGCGGTGCCATGCGATGTATCCGATGTCGCGCAGATCGATACGCTGTTCGAGGCCGTGACGGACAAGCTCGGCGGGCTGGATGTGCTCGTCAACAATGTCGGCATCGGCGGCCCAACAGCGCCCGCCGAGGAGCTCTCCGGCGAGGATTGGCGCCGCGTGCTGGATATCAACCTCACCGGCACGTTCGAGGTCACCCGCCGCGCCATCCCGCTGCTCAAGCAGAGCGCAGGCACGATCATCAACATGTCCTCCGCCGCCGGGCGCTATGGCTACCCCAACCGCATCGCCTACTCGACCACCAAATGGGGCCTCATCGGCTTCACCAAGACGCTGGCGATGGAGCTTGGCGCCTATGACATCACCGCCAACGCCATCCTCCCCGGCGCTGTCGGTGGCGAGCGGTTCGACCGGGTGATTGCAGGCCGCGCGGACGTGAGCGGGCGCAGCTTTGAGGAGGAAGTGTCGCTCGGCCTCGCCTCCCAATCGCTCAAGCGCATCGTGCCACCCAGCCATGTCGCGGACCTCGCCCTCTTCCTCACCACGCCAGCAGGCCGCTCCTTCTCCGGCGCAGCGCTGCCCATCGATTGCGATCTCCAGCACGGCTGAGGGGGCCATTGCAGATCGGCAGCGCATTCCTACATCTCGTTCAACACCTCTTTCCTCAAGGAGTTGAGTAAGTTGAACGGAATGAAGACGGCCATGCTGCTCTCGGCGCTCACCGCGCTGTTCATGAGCCTGGGCTATATGTTCGGCGGTGCAGGCGGCGCGCTGATCGCGCTGGTCGTCGCTGCGGGCATGAACCTGTTCACCTATTGGAATGCTGACAAGATCGTCCTGCGCATGCACAATGCGCGCGAGGTCGACATGACCACCGCGCCGGATTTCTACCACATGGTGCGCGATCTTGCCCGCAACGCCAATCTGCCCACGCCGCGCGTGTACATCGTGGAAGATCCCAGCCCCAACGCCTTCGCCACGGGCCGCAACCCGGAGAATGCCGCCGTCGCCGCGACCACCGGCCTCATCGCGATGCTGGATCGCGATGAAGTCGCCGCCGTCATGGCGCATGAGCTTGGCCATGTCCGCAACCGCGATACGCTGGTGATGACGATGGTCGCCACCATCGCGGGCGCCATCTCCATGATCGCCAATTTCGCGCTCTTCTTCCGGGGCGGCAATGGCAATGGTGGCAACCCGATTGCCGCGATCCTCGCCGTCATCGTCGCGCCCTTCGCCGCGATGATCGTGCAGATGGCGATCAGCCGCACGCGCGAATATGGAGCGGACAAGGCGGGCGCGGAAATCAGCGGTAACCCCCGCGCGCTCGCCTCCGCGCTGGCCAAAATCTCCGGCGCAGCGCAGCGCCGCCCGACCCAGGCCGTCGCGCAGAACCCCGCCGCCGCACAGCTTTACATCGTCCCCAGCCGCGTCTCGGACATGTTCTCCACCCACCCCGCGACGGAAAAGCGCATCGCCGCGCTGCACGCCATGCGCCCGGATGACATGCCACCACCCGCGCCTGTGCGCCGTGCCCGCTCCGCGCTCGATCCATTGGGGCGGCAATAAGCCATGACTAGTCCGCCTGACGCTGGCGTCATCGAGCAGCTTGCCCGTCAGGCCATCGCCGCCATGCCAGCGCTCTTCCGCCAGCATCTCGAAGGCGTCGCCATCCAGATCGATGATTTCGCGACACCAGAGGTGCTGCAGGATCTCGGCATTGAGGACCCATGGGAACTGACCGGCCTCTATGAAGGCCACGCCATGACGCAACAAAGCGTCTGGTCCTCAGGCGATCTGCCGCCCGTCATCCGCCTCTATCGCAAGCCCCTGCTGGCCGAATGGGTGGAAACCGGCGTCGCGCTCGATGCGCTGATCTCGCATGTTATCGTCCATGAGGCAGGCCATCATTTCGGCTTTTCCGATGATGATATGCACGCCATCGAGGATGAAGCTTAGGCATCGTGGAAACGACGTTGCAGACATTGCTCCCCTCCTCTTCAGAGGAGGGGCCGGGGGTGGTGGCGATGCGCCAGCATCGCACGCTCACCCGCCATTGCCGTGTCGCAGCACCACCCCAATCCCTCCTCTAAAGAGGAGGGGCTTACGACCGCTAGCCACCCCTTTTTGAGCTATAGTGGTACGCATCAGCAAGCATAGATAGCGGTCGGTTGTTCAGCCTTCCCTGAAAGGCTGGTTTTAGCATTTTTAAAACTGAAAGCTGCCTGTCCGGACATGACAACTTTTTTGTCATTAATGGATAAAAGACGTATTCCTGTTAGCGGCATTGCAGCCGTGCAAGCGGCCGGCCGGAGAGTAAATATGAAGGATGACGAGCCAAAGTCGGTGGGATCGGCCGTTGATGCGCCGCCTTGCTCAAGGTTTCGTCATGCTCGCCGCGCTGTTAGGACGATATCAATTGTCCTATGGCTTGCTTCGCTGTGCCTTCCGACAGCGGGCGAAAACCATGACCCGCAGCTTGCGCCCGGCTGGTTTTTACTCCTGACCGGCCCCTTAGGTTTCCTCATTGGTCAGTTTGCTTGGATTGGCAACATAGGTCTGTTGTGGTCGCTAGTTACCACCCGGCGTTGGCCATTATTAATTACTGCATTTTCGTTTGTGGCTGGCGCTAATTGGCACCAAATCGCTGACGATGTGGAAATGAAACCAGTAACTGGGTACGGCCCCGGATATTATCTCTGGCTTGGCGCCATGATCGTTGCGACCATACCGCTATTCTTCCCAGCGGAATTCCGCTCGAAGCAACGTAAAAGTCTCTGAAATTTGTTCGATCTAAATGTCTGCTGTCGCTCATCCGACACTGGAAACCCGCCAGTCCGCTCTCCACGACTTTTCTGTCGTTTGGCGATCCAAACCTAACCCTCCAGAGCAGACATTTTCGCACCCACGAATCTGTCCACGCTGCCCAGGCTCGGGCAAATCAACGCCCCTGATTACGCCAGCGGTTGATCGTCCGCTCCAATATCTCCTCCTCACCACCCGTCTGGCGCCATAGCTCAGAGAAAACCGGATCAGCCGAAGCCGGACGGCGCGCCGCTTCCAGATCGTCAAAGGCCACGCGGATCGGCACGGTCACGCCCTCGCCGCACACGATGCACTCGCGATTGCGCAGCGCCGGGATCGCATCGAGGAAACCGCGCGACCCTTCTGGCATCGCCGCCTTCACAAAATGCTGATCGCGCTCATTGTTGAGGCGCATGGTGATCAGCGTGCCGCACTGGGATAGCACGCCCTCGGCCAGATCGGATGGGCGCTGGGTGATGAGGCCCAGCGATACGCCATATTTGCGGCCCTCCTTGGCAATACGCTCCAGGATTTTGCGCACAGATTGCCCCTCGCCGACCGTGCTGGAGGGGATGTAGCGATGCGCTTCCTCACACACGAGGAGGATCGGCTTTTGCGTCTCGTCGCGCGACCAGATGGCATAATCGAAGATCAGCCGCGCCAGCACGGAGACGACGACATGCGTAATCTCGGACGGCATGGCCGAGGTATCGACAATCGAAATCGGCTTTCCCTGCGCGGGCAGGCGAAACACCTTGGCGAGGAAGGCGTGCATCGAATCCGCCACCAGCATGCCGGAGAACATGAAGCTGAAGCGCGGGTCCGCCTTGATCTCGTCAAGCCGGGTGCGCAGCCGCAAATAGGGGAGCGTGTTGGTGCTCTTGTCGAGCTTGCCCATCTCATTGCCGAGAATCG
>CAMLFF010000273.1 GCA_946479185.1 uncultured Sphingobium sp. | reverse complement strand
TATCTTCCGCAATCTCGTGACCGCAGGCGCCAAAGTCACGGTGCTGCCCGCCACGGCCTCCTATGATGATGTCGCGGCGCTCAAGCCCGCTGGCGTGTTCCTCTCCAATGGCCCGGGCGATCCGGCAGCGACGGCGGATTATGCCGTGCCGGTCATCCGCAAGCTGATGGATGAGAATATGCCCATCTTCGGCATCTGCCTTGGCCATCAGTTGATCGGCCTCGCGGCAGGCGCCAAGACGAGCAAGATGCATCAGGGCCATCGCGGCGCCAATCACCCGGTCAAGCGGCTGGATGATGGCGTGGTGGAGATCACCTCCATGAACCACGGCTTTGCGGTGGATGCCTCCACGCTGCCCGCCAATGTGGTGGAAACCCATGTGAGCCTGTTCGATGGCTCCAATTGCGGCATCGCCTTTACGGATAAGCCCGTCTTCGCCGTGCAATATCACCCCGAGGCTTCGCCCGGCCCGCAGGACAGCTTCTATCTGTTCGAACGCTTCGTGAAGGGCCTGAAATGAGCATCAAGCTCCCCCAGGTCGATCCCGCCCGCCTCGCTGCCGAGTGGGATGCGGATAAGGACGTGCTCGCCAATCTCGCTGCCAATGGCGACAAGGCCCATCTGCGCCGGCCCATTGATGTGAGCTTTCGCGGTGATGAAGAGGCGTTCGAGCACGTGCTGCGCATTGCCAGCCAGTTCGGCTTTGTCGAGCTTGACCGCGAAGAGGATGAGGAGGGCGATCTCTTCCTCTTCCTCGAATGCGAGCAGCCCATCGATGAACAATCGATCCGCGCGCTGACGCTCAAATGCCTTCAGATCGAGATTCTGTGCGGCGTGGAATATGACGGCTGGGGCTGCGAAGCCCAAACCGGAGCCGTGCATTGATGCAAGGGCGCCCTAACCCCCTCTCACCCTTCAGGGGGAGAGGGCTGGGGAGAGGGGGGCACACCCTCCCGCCCCAGCGCAATCTCAATGGCGCGAACCACACCGTCAAGATTAGCTACAACCTCACTGTTGCTGAACCGCAGCACGCGATACCCGCGCGCCTCCAGCGCTTGCGTGCGAGCCGCATCAGCCAACTCACGCCCAACATGCGTCTCCCCATCAATCTCGATCACCAGCCGTTCAGAGCGAGCCGCAAAGTCAGCAATGTACGGCGCCAGCACCACCTGCCGCTGAAACTTGACGCCCAACTGCCCAGCCCGCAGCACGGACCAAAGCGCGCGCTCCGGCCCCGTGATCTCGGCGCGCAGCTCCTTCGCCCGCTGCCGCGTGGTTTCGTGTCGCTTGGTCATTCCCCCTCTCCCAACCCTCTCCCCCTGAAGGGTGAGAGGGCTAACATGCTGTGATCCCGCTCATGCTCAAGCGAGTTTTCAGGATCACGCTGCTCTGCGGCGGATTTCTTCTGTCGTCGGGATGTGCGGCCGCTGGCTCATTCTCTCAATCTCAGTTCGATGAGATTTCAGACCATTGCGGACTTCCTCGATCCGCCCTGACTCTACAGGGAAAGGACGAATTGAGGATCCAGCCGCCATCGAACGTAAGCTTTGAGGCTTTGGGCTGCGCATTCCAAAAGATCAAAGAGCCCAATTTTCCGGGACTGAAGATGGTCATCATCGGCAACGAACGCATCCAAACAGAGGCCAAATAATGCCCAAAAGAACAGACATCTCCTCGATCCTCATCGTCGGCGCCGGGCCGATCATCATCGGCCAGGCGTGCGAGTTCGATTATTCGGGCACGCAGGCGTGCAAGGCGCTCAAGGAGGAGGGCTACCGGATCATCCTGGTGAACTCCAACCCCGCCACGATCATGACCGATCCCGAGATGGCCGATGCGACCTATATCGAGCCGATCACGCCGGAGATCGTCGCCAAGATCATCGAGAAGGAGCGCCCTGACGCGATCCTTCCCACGATGGGCGGGCAGACTGCGCTGAACACGGCGCTCGCGCTGTTCAATGATGGCACGCTTGAGAAATATGGCGTCCAGATGATCGGCGCCGATGCCGAGGCGATCGACAAGGCCGAGGATCGCCTGAAATTCCGCGACGCGATGGACAAGATCGGTCTCGAAAGCGCCCGCTCGCGTATCGCGCACAGCATTGCCGAAGCCACCGAGGCGCTCGAATTCATCGGCTTGCCCGCCATCATCCGCCCCAGCTTCACGATGGGCGGCACGGGCGGCGGCGTCGCGTATAACAAGGACGAATTCTACCACATCGTCACGACCGGCCTCGATGCCTCGCCGACCACCGAAGTCCTCATCGAGGAATCGCTGATCGGCTGGAAGGAATATGAGATGGAAGTCGTCCGCGACCGTGCGGACAATTGCATCATCATCTGCTCCATCGAGAATGTCGATCCGATGGGCGTGCATACCGGCGATTCCATCACTGTCGCGCCAGCGCTCACGCTGACGGACAAGGAATATCAGATCATGCGCAACGCCAGCATCGCGGTGCTGCGCGAGATTGGCGTGGAGACGGGCGGATCGAACGTGCAGTTCGCGGTCAATCCCAAGGATGGCCGCCTGATCGTCATCGAGATGAACCCGCGCGTCTCGCGTTCCTCCGCGCTGGCCTCCAAAGCGACGGGCTTCCCCATCGCCAAGGTCGCAGCAAAGCTCGCTGTGGGCTACACGCTGGACGAGATTACGAACGACATTACCGGCGTGACGCCCGCGAGCTTTGAGCCGACCATCGACTATGTCGTGACGAAGATCCCGCGCTTCGCGTTCGAGAAGTTCAAGGGCTCGCAGCCTCTGCTCGGCACCGCGATGAAGTCCGTGGGCGAAGTGATGGCCATTGGCCGCAACATCCATGAATCCATGCAAAAGGCCCTGCGCGGACTGGAAACCGGCCTGTCCGGCTTCAATCATGTCGATCATCTGGTTGGTGTCGGCAAGGATGTCATCATCGCCGCGCTTGGCCAGCCAACGCCGGATCGCCTGCTTGTGGCTGCGCAAGCGCTGCGCGAGGGCCTGACCGTCGCGGAAATCCACGCCGTTGCCAAGTTCGATCCCTGGTTCCTTGAGCGCATCAAGGAAATTGTGGATGCCGAGGCGGAAGTCATGGAAAATGGCCTCCCGCGCGATGCCGATGGTATGCGCAAGCTCAAGTCGATGGGCTTTTCGGACAAGCGTCTTGCCTGGCTCGCGCTCCAGTCTGCCAACATCCCCGGCGGCATGGAAAATGCCATCAAGCGCGGCTCGGGCATGGTGCGCGATGCCGTCGTCGCGATGACTGGCGGCGTGACGGAAGAGGAAGTGCGCGCACATCGCCACAAGCTTGGTGTGCGTCCGGTCTTCAAGCGCATCGACACCTGCGCAGCGGAGTTCGACGCGAAAACGCCCTATATGTACTCGACCTATGAAGCGCCCATCTTTGGTGAGCCCGAGGATGAGAGCCAGCCAAGCGATCGCCGCAAGGTCGTCATTCTCGGCGGTGGCCCCAACCGCATCGGTCAGGGCATCGAGTTTGATTATTGCTGCTGCCACGCCTGCTATGCGCTGGAAGATGCCGGTTACGAAACGATCATGATCAATTGCAACCCGGAGACGGTGAGCACCGATTATGATACGTCGGACCGTCTCTATTTCGAGCCGCTGACCGCTGAAGATGTGCTGGAGATCCTGCATGTCGAGCAGTCCAAGGGCGAGCTGGTCGGCGTCATCGTGCAGTTCGGCGGGCAAACCCCGCTCAAGCTGGCGCAGGCGCTGGAAAATGCTGGCATCCCCATCCTCGGCACTTCGCCAGATGCGATCGACCTTGCAGAGGATCGCGAGCGGTTTGCCGCGCTGATCGAGAAGCTCGGCCTGCTCCAGCCGGCCAATGGCATCGCCCGCAGCCGGGAAGAGGCCATCGCGGTCGCCAATCGCATCGGCTATCCCGTCCTCATGCGCCCAAGCTATGTGCTCGGTGGTCGCGCGATGGAAATCGTGGACGGTCAGGCGCAGCTTGAGGAATATATCACCACCGCCGTGCAGGTCTCCGGCGACTCGCCCGTGCTGATCGACCAATATCTGCGCGACGCAGTCGAAGTGGATGTCGATGCGCTGTGCGATGGCAAGGATGTCGTCGTTGCGGGCGTCCTGCAGCATATCGAAGAAGCGGGCGTGCATTCCGGTGACAGCGCTTGCTCGCTGCCGCCTTACAGCCTGCCACAGCCCATCATCGCAGAGATTGAGCGTCAGACCGAAGTGCTTGCTCATGCGCTCAGCGTGAAGGGCCTCATGAACATCCAGTTCGCGGTGAAGGATGGCCTTGTCTATCTCATCGAGGTGAACCCACGCGCATCACGAACCGTGCCGTTCGTCGCCAAGGCCATCGGCACGCCCATCGCCAAGATTGCTGCTCGCGTGATGGCTGGCGAGATGCTAGCGAACCTGCCCAAG
>CAMLFF010000272.1 GCA_946479185.1 uncultured Sphingobium sp. | reverse complement strand
AACATGGGTTTCCCCGGTGCGCCCGAAATAGACGGCGCGGCGGCCGAGGAACGAGACCATATAGCCTGCGCAGCCCGCCGCCTTGGCCTTGCGGCAAAACCCTTTGTAGCTGTAGCCGGGCGCTAGCATCTGCGCCGCGCGAATGGCGGCCTGAAGCGCTGCGAGGTCAAACGACGCTCCTACTGCAAGGTCATCATTATGGGTTTGCAGCTCTATGCTTTCGCCTGACGAGAGGTAGTAAATAGCGAGACTTCGCCGCAGGTCGATTACATAGCTTTCAAAGCCGGCGGCGATGAGTTGGCCGACGATCTCAGGAAAGGTCATGGCGTCCTTTTCCGCAGCCTCGAGGCATTGCTGGGCGCAGATTTTCTGGTCCGTGTTCATCAGCCTTCTCCTGCTATCAGCCCACTCGCCGTCCGGCGTTTGCTTGCCGGAAATAATTCCGGAAATGTTGCGCCTTGCGTTTTTGACTGATACCTTCTCGCTCAAATCAATGCAGCCACTGTTATTGCTTTGAGTGATAAGACGGGAGAGGGTGAATGGCACTGTATAAAATGTTGGCGAGCGCAATGTGCGCGCTTGCGGCGTGCGCATCAGTGCCGGGCAATGCCCAGAAGGGCACCGAGGCCCCACCGCTGGTCGCTAACGCTGCTAAAGTGCGTATCGAGGCGATTAAAATACAGTCCAGTCTGATCGCGGGCAACTTGCTCGGCACATCGGCTGAACGCGCCGTTTTTGTGGTGCTCCCGCCCTCTTATGACCGCGAGCCCAACCGCCGTTATCCCGTCGTCTATGCGTTGCACGGCTTCACGATCTCAGCCGATCAGTGGATGAAGGAGCTCCATGCCCCCGCGACGGTAGAGGCAGCATTTGCGCGCGGGACGAAGGAGATGATCCTCGTCTTCCCTGACAGCAAGAATGAGTATGGCGGCGCCTTTTACACCAACTCGGTCGCAACCGGCGATTTCGAAGGCTTTGTGGCGGATGAGCTCATCGCCCATATCGACAGACGTTACCGCACAATCGCCCGCCCGGAAGCGCGCGGGCTGGTTGGCCATTCGATGGGCGGATATGGCGCGGCCCGGATTGGGTTGCGGAGGGCAGAGCAATATGGCGCGCTCTATCTCATGTCTCCCTGCTGCCTCTCACCGCTCGGGATGCAGGGCCTGACAGCGAAGGAAGTGGGCGAGATTGCGGCGTTCAAGAGTGTGAGTGCCGCGCAAGGGCTGCCATTCAAATATTCCGGCCCATTGGCGACCGGCGCGGCCTTTGCGCCCAATCCAAAAAATGCGCCGCTCTTCCTCGATTTGCCGATGGATGCGCAGGGCAAGGAGCGGCCCGACATCATGGCGAAACGCGCCGCCAATGCGCCGCTGGCGTTCGTCGATCAATATATCGCCAAGGCCCGCAATTATCGGGCCATTGCGATGGATGTGGGCGACAAGGATACGCTCGTTGCCGACACGACGAAGATGCACGAGGCATTGGAGGCCTATAAAATCCCCAACAGCATGGACGTGTATGAAGGCACGCACACCAGCCGGGTAGCCTTCCGCCTGCAGGATCATGTGTTGCCATTCTTCTCGCGCTCGCTTTCCTTTTCCGAGAAATGAGGCGGGTGGTGCGATCCAGATACGCGCTGGCGCTCGTCGCCGCTCTGATGACATTGGCGGGCTGTTCGACACATGCGAGCATGTCGAGGCCTGAGCCGCTTTCGGTCTTCGGCAATCTCAAGACCATCGAGATTGCGCCCGTGCTGTTGGCTGGGGATCAGATTGCAAAGCCGCAGGTTGCCGTCGGGTCCGGCGGACTGCCCAATCTGGTTGGCGAGGGGAGCGGACAGGCGCCCACGGCACGCGCGGATTTGGGCACGCATGCTGAAACGCAGGCTCTGCGCTATTCTCTGCGCCACCCGGACCTGCGCATCATCATGACGATTGCCGAGGGGCATTATCGCATCATTGCGCGTCGCTCCGCCGGGATCACGAAGCTGGCGGATTTGAGAGGCAAAAGGATCGCGACCTCGCCGCCGACCTCCGCCGGGTATTTTCTGCACAAGATGCTCAAACATGCGGGGCTATCAGCCAGCGATATCACCCTTGTTCCACTGCGCGATCTTTCCAAGGCGGTGGACGTCGTGGAGGCACGGGAAGCGGATGCGGTCGCGATCTGGGAGCCGTATAGCGAGGATGTGCGCGCGCTGTTGGGTGACGATGCCATCGCGTTCAGCGGGGAGGGGGTCTATCGCGAGCGGTTCAATCTGAATAGTACTGCCGGGAAATTGTCCGATCCGGCCAAGCGGCAGCAGATCGTCGCTTTTGTGCGTGCGATCATGATTGCGGCGCGGGCGATCGAGAAAGATCCTGCTACGGCCAAGGTGCTGGTTTCCCAAGCTGGGGGTTTCACGCCCGTTCAGGTGGAGCGAGCATGGGAGCATCATTCCTTTCCAGCCGCGCTTGCGCCCGATTTGCTGGATGTGCTGGTCGAGGAGGAGGTGTGGCTGGCCGAGGCGGAGAAGCGGGAGCCGCGCTCGCGGGCGCAGTTGAGCAGCCTGATCGATCGGTCGATTGTTGATGAGGCGGCTGCGGCCATGAACGCAGTGAAGCCTCGTCAATAGAGTGATTGCCAAAGCGCCCTTCTCTCGCTAGGCCTTAAACCGGAAAAGTTACCGGTAATAAATCAGCCGGGGACGAGAGGGGATGCAGCATGAAGCATGTGAGGTTGACGTCAGCGCGGTTAATGTCCGGCGCGGCGATGGTTTTGGTGGGTATTTGTGGGTCTGCTCCGGCGCTTGCGCAGCAGGTGGATGCAGAGGAACAGGCGTCGGCCGGCGACAGCCAGGACTCGATCGTGGTGACCGGATCGCGCATCCGCACCAACGGGTTCAACTCGCCACAGCCGCTCACGGTGATCGGCTCCGAGCAGATCAAGAACCTCGTGCAGACCAGTTCGCAGGACGTGCTGAACAGCATCCCGCAGATCACTGCCGCGATTTCGGACACCAATCCGGGCAATGCCTCCGGTGCCGAAGTCGGATCGGCGACGGCGAACCTGCGCGGCCTCAACCCCTTTTACGGCACGCGCACGCTCACGCTCGTGAACACGCGCCGGTTCGTGCCGACCGGCGATGGCGGCGCGGTCGACCTCAACCTGATCCCGAGCGCGCTCATCGCGCGGGTGGAGACGGTGACGGGCGGCGCATCGGCGGCTTATGGCTCCGATGCTGTTGCGGGCGTCGTGAACATCATTCTCGACAATAAGCTGAGCGGCCTGCGGGCGCAGATCGACACCGGGATCACCCTGCGCGGCGATGGCGGCAAAGTTCATGGGTCGCTGGCTTATGGCACCTCATTTGGTGACGGGCGCGGTCACATCATCGCGGGTGTCGAATATCAGGATCAGGACGAGATACAGAGCTGCTTCCAGTCCCGCAGATGGTGCCAGGCGGGCTGGGACATTTTCCAGAACGAGAATAATATCCTGCCGAACGGCCAGTCGTCGGGCTATAATATTCCCGGATCGCCGGGCTTTGGCCTGCCCAATTATGTGCTGGGACGGGACTCCGCGCTGGCGTTCAATTCGCCCTATGGCGTCGTCCGCAACCGGGGACCTGCGCCGCTGGCTGCCCGCAATTACCGCTTCACGGCGGACGGGCGCGGCATCGTTCCGTTCGATCAGGGCGATTATGTGAACGTCAGCACCATCGGGCAGGTGCAGGGCAGCGATGGCATCTCCAATTATGATGATGCCAGTCTTCAGGCCGGGCTCGAGCGGATCGTCGGCTACACGGCTGCCGAATATGAGCTGAGCGATAGCCTCAAGGTCAGCGCCGAGTTCAATTATGGCAAGCGGACGGCGCGTGCCGCCACGCTCACCGCCGGGCCACGCTCGACCTTCTTCATCAAACCGACCAACCCCTATGTTCCGCAAGAGCTCGTCGCGCTGCTGGGCGGCTCATCGTTCAGCTTTGGCAAGGATCTGGATGACCAGATCCCATCCTTCAGCCGTGCCGAAGTGGAAGTCTATCGCGGCGTATTGGCGTTTGAAGGCAAGATAGCGGGCGATTGGATGTGGGACGCCTATTATCAATATGGCCATAACAAGCGCAACCAGACCCGCAGCCGCTCGCGCGTGAACACGCCTTTCTCTTTTGCGATCGATGCTGTCCGCGCGCCTGCGGGCAATGTTCTGGGCGTACCCGCTGGCACGATCGTCTGTGCCGAATTGCTCAAGGCCAATCCCAATCCGATTGCGCAGGGTTGCTCGCCTGCCAACTTCTTTGGCCTTGATAATCTGACACAAGAGGCAATCGACTATGTCTATCGCCCGGTCAGCGAGGACTTAGTCTATACCCAGCAAGTACTCCCGCCGCCCGTAACCGCAACGCACTTTGGCAGATTAGCTGCAGGGC
>CAMLFF010000271.1 GCA_946479185.1 uncultured Sphingobium sp. | reverse complement strand
GAAGGAGAGCGCCATGCCGCCATCCTCATCCCGCTCGCCCGCGCGCGCCTGCACGCCATTGGCAAAGTCGAGCGTATCGCCGGGGCGCACGCGCTTGGCGTTGCGCACGAACACTTGCCAGTCGCGGGGACCAAGGCGCTTGTGCAGCGTCACGCCGATCTTGGCCTCGCCGCGCATCCCTTCAAGCTGGGCGGGGATAACACGCGTATCGTTGAACACGAGGCAATCGCCCGCGCGCAGCAGCGAAGGGAGATCACTCACGCTCAGATCGCGGGTCGTCTCCGCGCCATCCAGCAACAGCAGCCGCGCGGAATCACGCGGAGAGGCGGGGCGCAGGGCGATCCGCTCGGGCGGAAGGTCGAAATCGAAAAGGTCAACACGCATGGGACGCTGCCCTTACCGACAGCGCAGCGAATTGACGAGTCGCAGTTTTTGCCTTTCGGGCGATCAGCCTGCGGGCGTGGCGTTCTTCGCAGGCGCCGCGGCTTGCGCTTCGCTCTCGATATAAGCGCGCACGATCGTGGTCGGCGTCGCTGGCGGCTCACCCTTGGCGATGGCGTCGACGCCGGCCATGCCATCGATCACGCGACCGAACACGGTATATTTATTGTCGAGCTGCATGCGCGGCATGAGCATGATGAAGAACTGGCTGTTCGCGCTGTCGTCACCCGCTGCGCGCGCCATTGAGACGGTGCCGCGCATATGCGGGAGCCAGCTGAACTCCTGCTTGAGATCCGGCAGTGGCGAACCACCCGTGCCATCGCCCTTGGGGTCACCGCCCTGCGCCATGAAGTCAGGAATCACGCGGTGGAATTTGAGGCCATTATAAAAGCCCTGACGGCTCAGCGTCTTGATACGCTCCACATGACCGGGCGCGATATCCGGGCGCAGCGCCACGCGAACGCGGGCACCATCGGAGATTTCCAGCACCCATGTGTTTTCGGGCGTTACCGGGATGCTCGCCACCAGCGGCTTGACGCCAGCCTTCTCGGTTTCTGCACGCAGCGCATCGGCATCCTTCTGCGCGCGCGCAGCCACTTCGGCTTCCTTGACCATATCCTCGCCCGAGCGCGGCGCCTGCGCCAACGCGGGTGTCATGCTCCCCGCCATAAGGGCGAAGGCAAGGGCCGGGCCAAAGCCGAGCAAACGGGTAACGCGCATCTTGTCCATCCTCATTCCATCGCTGTTGCAGCGCATGGCTGAACCGGGGCTGACCCGTCAACCGCTCTCACGCGGTGGCAGGGCGAAATCGTGCCATTACATCATCTCGCACCTGAGGCGAAACGAACTTGCTGATGTCTCCGCCCAAATGCGCAATCTCTTTGACGAGACGCGAGGCGATCGGCTGCAGGGCAACATCGGCCATCAAAAATACCGTTTCGATACTGGCATCTAGATATTGGTTCATGCCTGCCATCTGATACTCATACTCGAAATCCGCGACCGCGCGCAGGCCGCGCAGGATCATCGAGGCGCCCACCGAATGGGCATAATGGATGAGCAGCGAATCGAAGGGCTGCACTTCGATTTCGGCGTCTACATCGGCACATTCGCGGCGCGCCATCGCCAGCCGCTCATCAAGCGTGAAGAGCGGTGATTTGCTGGGGTTGGTAGTGACGCCGATGACGAGCTTGTCGACCAACTTGGCGCCGCGCCGGATGATATCCATATGGCCGAGCGTCACCGGATCGAACGTGCCAGGATAAAGACCGATCCGTTTCACCCGCGTCCCCTCAATGTTTCCGGCTGACTGCAAAATCCGCAATGTCACGCAGCAGGTCGGCTTCCTCGCCAAAATGCTGCAAATGCTGCTTGGCCTGATCGACCAGCATCTGCGCCTGCTGGCGCGCGCGCTCGACGCCCAGGAGCGAGAGGAAGGTGGCCTTGCCCGCCGCTGCATCCTTGCCCACGGCCTTGCCGGTCACGTCGGCATCGCCTTCAACGTCGAGCAGATCATCCGCAATCTGGAAGGCGAGGCCAAGATCATGCGCATAGCCGCGCAGGCCGACGCGATTCTCTTCCGGCACGCGCGCGAGAATGGCGCCCGCCTCGACGCAGAAATCGATGAGCGCGCCGGTCTTGAGCAATTGCATGCGCGTGACGGTCGGCAGATCGAAGGTGGTCGTCTCGGCAATCAGGTCCATCATCTGGCCGCCCGCCATGCCAGCCGGGCCGCTGGAGACGGCCAGCGCGCGCACAAGATCGCAGCGGGCGAAGGGGTCGGGATGGGTGCGCTCATCGACCAGCACTGAGAAGGCGAGATCGTGCAGGCAATCGCCCGCAAGAATGGCCGTCGCTTCATCAAAGGCGATGTGCGTGGTCGGCTTGCCGCGGCGCATATTGTCATTGTCCATCGCGGGCAGATCGTCGTGGATCAGCGAATAGACATGGATGCACTCGATGGCGAGACCCACGCGGATGGCGCTCTCATGGCTCACGTTGAACAGGTTGCAGCTCGCCTTGACCAGCAAGGGGCGCAGCCGCTTGCCGCCACCGATCGCGCTGTAACGCATAGCTTCGTAAAGGCGCGCGCGCTGATCTTCCGGCACGGGCAGCAATGTTTCGAACTGCCGGTCGATCTCGTCGGCAATGTCCGCCATTGCGGTATCGAGCCGGACCTTTGCGTCGCTTTGCATCAGCGCATCAATCGGTCGGGTAGGGGACGGTCTTGGCCGCGCCGCCATCAGCACTCGCCATGATCTGCTCAATGCGCGACTGGGCTGCATCGAGCCGCTGCTGACATTGGAGGCGCAGGCGGTCGCCTTCCTCGTAAAGCGTGATGGATTGGTCGAGCGGCACATCGCCGCGCTCAAGCTGCTGCACGATGGCTTCGAGGCGCCGGAGCGCTTCTTCAAAGCTGAGTGTCTGGGTGTCGACCGGGTCTGCCATGCCCCCTGCATTGACCGGCCTGCTTTCACGGGTCAAGCGCGCAGTCGGCCCTACCCCCGCAAAATGGCGTATTGTCATTGAAATGAAGTTGACCTTGTTGAATCGAATCGCAATAGCCAGCGGGCTATGAAAACCCTCACCCACTCGTCGCTTGCGCTGTGCGCAGCTGTTTTCGCCCTGTCTGCGTGCAAATCCGAGCCGGAGACCTTCAACTACGGCACGAACGATCCGATGGAGGCCGAGCTGGCCAACGCGGCACCGGTCGAGCTGCCCCCGATGCTCAAGTCGAGCGAAACGCTCCGTTGCAAGGATAACAGCCTCATCTTCGTCGACTTCATGACGGACGACAAGACCGCCAATTTCCGCAAGGAAAAGGGTGGCGCTGTGACGCCGCTCAAGGCGCCGGAAGCCGGTCAGCCTTTCGTCTCTGCCGATGGCGCTGTGAAGATCGAAGGCTCGGGCCGCTCGGTCACGTATAACGGCCAGGCTTGCAAGGCAGGCTAACCAGTTTCGTCATCGGCGCCTTTCCTCGGGCGCGCGCTGATTGCTTCAACCGGCCGGTCCATCACAGGACCGGCCATTTTTTTTGCGCGTGTCCACTGTTGTGCCTTCCGGCGAGCGGCGATAAAGGCCGGGCATGTCCACCAAAGCGCCAGCCATCACCGCCGAAATCGTCGCCGAGCACGGTTTTACCCCTGAGGAATATGATCGCGTTCTCAAAGCGGTTGGCCGTGAGCCAAACCTGACGGAACTTGGCATCTTCTCCGTGATGTGGAGCGAGCATTGCTCGTATAAATCCAGCCGCTTGCACCTGCGCAAGCTGCCGACCACCGCGCCCTGGGTCATCTGCGGCCCCGGCGAAAATGCCGGCGTAATCGACATTGGTGATGGTCAGGCGGCCATCTTCAAGATGGAGAGCCACAACCACCCCAGCTATATCGAGCCTTATCAGGGCGCGGCGACGGGCGTTGGCGGCATTTTGCGCGATGTGTTCACGATGGGCGCGCGGCCTGTGGCGAACATGAATGCGCTGCGCTTCGGGCGGCCAGATCATCCCAAGATGCGCCACCTCATCTCCGGCGTGGTGCGCGGCATTGGCGGCTATGGCAATTGCGTGGGCGTGCCGACCGTAGGCGGCGAAACCAATTTCCACGCAGCCTATGATGGCAATATCCTCGTCAACGCCATGACCGTGGGCGTTGCGGATACGGACAAGATTTTTTACTCGGCGGCCTCCGGCGTCGGCAACTCCATCGTCTATGTCGGCTCCAAGACGGGCCGTGACGGTATTCATGGCGCGACGATGGCGAGCGCAGACTTTGGTGATGATGCCGATGCTAAGCGCCCCACGGTGCAGGTTGGCGATCCCTTTACTGAGAAGCTGCTGATTCCCGCGCCGGGAGCTGATCCGGTGCTGCGACCAAAAGCGCCTCCGCCATGGCGCCGGTCTCGTCCGCTACAGCCGCCCGGTACGCCAGGCCGCGCCGGTCGGTGTATTCGAGCAGGTGATCGCGGTGGAAAACGTCGAGAAATT
>CAMLFF010000270.1 GCA_946479185.1 uncultured Sphingobium sp. | reverse complement strand
CCGCGCCCGCATCCTTCAGCCAGGCGATGCCGTCCTCCCACACCCGCGCCACATCGGCATCCAGCCCTGCGACGCGATATTCCTTGGGAATGCCGACCTTCTTTCCGCGCAGATCGCTGGACAGGCCAGCTTCCCAAAGCGGCACCGGCAGATCCAGCGAAGTCGAATCTTTGGGATCGAACCCGGCCATATTCTCCAGCATGATCGCGCAATCGCGCACGCTGTGCGCCATCGGCCCGGCCTGATCGAGCGAACTGGCAAAGGCGATGATGCCCCAGCGCGAGCAGCGGCCATAGGTCGGCTTGATACCGGTAATGCCCGTGAAGGCAGCAGGCTGGCGGATCGAACCGCCGGTATCCGTGCCCGTTGCAGCAGGGCAAAGCCGCGCGGAAATCGCAGCCGAACTGCCGCCCGATGAGCCACCGGGCGCAAGCGCCGCATTGTCACCATCACCGCGACGCCAGGGCGAGATCACATTGCCGAAATAGCTGGTCTCATTGGATGAGCCCATCGCGAACTGATCGAGATTGAGCTTGCCCAGCATGCCCGCGCCCGCATCCCACAGCTTCTGCGAAACAAAGGATTCATATTGCGGCGTGAAGCCTTCCAATATCTGGCTGGCCGCCGTCGTCTGCACGCCTGTGGTGCAGAACAGATCCTTCATGCCGATCGGTACGCCGGACAGAGGCTTGAGAGTGCCTCCCGCTCGATCCTTATCGGCCTGATCGGCCGCCGCGAACGCATGCTCGGGCGTCTCGACGATGAAGGCGTTGAGCGCCTTGGCTGCGGACACATTCGCGTTGAAAGCCTCCGCGACTTCGCGCGCGGAAAACTCTCCCGCCCGGAAACCGTCGCGAATGCCCGCGACCGTGAGATCTGTCAGCGCGCTCATTATTCGATCACCTTCGGCACCGTGAAAAAGCCATGTTCGGCCTGCGGGGCATTAGCCAGCACCTTGTCACGCAAATCGCCATCAGTGACGATGTCATCGCGCAGGCGCAGCGTGTTGGGGATAACGGCCGTCATCGGCTCTACGCCGGTCACGTCCACTTCCCCCAATTGCTCCACCCAGTGCAGGATGCCATTGAGTTCGGGCACCAGCGCCTGTGCATCATCGTCGCTCATTGCGAGACGGGCCAGGCTGGCGATCTTCTTCACGGTTGTCAGGTCTACGCTCATGGAGCGCGCGCTAGCATCGCCTCAAGCAGGCATCAAGGCGCAACAGTGGTTGTGGGCGATGGTGGAGGCAAAGTTTCGCCCACAGCCTCACCGCCGATGAACAATTGCCGCCGCTCAACGGGGCGCATTTCCACCCGCCCTGCCCTGATTGCGGCGACCATTGCGGCCGCCTTGCCACTCAGTGACAGATAGGCGCTATCCTCCAGCCAGCGACCATCCTGCTGCCGGAGCAGCCGGATGAAGGGATCGCATTTGTCACAATCTGGCTGAAGCTGGACAATGATCGCGAAATCATCGCCGGGGACGTAGCGCAGGATGCAATCGCTCTTGGGGCCGCAGGCGTCGTGCGCGATCAACCGCGACCGCAAGGTGGCATCAAGCGGGACCGGCGCGGGAAGAATGGTGAGGCGCTGGTCGAGCGCTTCGCCGCTCCCGGCGAGCGTGGCGTTTGGCGATTCTTCCCAGCGGGTTTTCAACTTGCGGGTTTCATTAGCAAAGCGCCGCACCGTCGGGTTCGGCGCATTGATCGCCAGATCAGTCAACGCCGCGCGTCCCGGCGGGCCGAAGTCGAACCAAAGCCCCTTATAATCGAAGTCATCCGGCAGCACCTGACCATTGGAGAGGCGAGAAAGCTGGTGGGCTGTCGCAATCCGGTCGAACGAGACAAGCGGCGTGGAGACCAGCAGGGCAATGGCTGCAAGCATGAAGATCAAGCGCAGATTGGTCGCCCGCAACCGCGTGAACCAGCCGCGCCGCCCAAGGATCGCAACCGCATAGGCCACAGCGGTGATGCTCGCGACGATGAGAAAGGCCAGCGCCCATAGGCGATCTGGACTCAGACCATGCTGCTCAATGCGAAGGCCAGAGGAATAGACGGCAATGCCGACCATCGGCAGCAGGAACAGGCTCAGGGCCGCAGCGCTGGCGCTCAGGAAGATGGAGCGCGATTCGTCGCTGGGCTGATCGCTGACCACGGCATTGGCGAGAAACACGGCCAGCATGGCGCCAATGAGCATGATCGGCGTCGTGCCGCCGGTTTCCCACAGCGGGGTGAGGCCCGTCATGGGCAAGGCGGCGAGGAAGACGAGAATGCCCACAGCCAGCACTGGCGCGAGGATGCGCAGCACCAACATCGCCACACGCTGCAGGGCAGTGATGACCGCGCCGCGATCCCGCAACAGGCCCAAAGCCGCGCCAAAGGCAGCGCCGCAGAGCAGCGCGACGAATGCATCTTCACGCAACGCAATGCGCAGGAAATCGAGCTTCACCAGATGGAACATCTCGGCGAGCAAATGCGCAATGGCGAAGCTGAGCAGCATGAAGAGGCTGCTTGCGGCAACCAGCAGCGCACTGGTCCATAAATGCCCGTGAACATCGGGGTAGCGAATCGTGCTGCGCTTCCACGCTCTTATCGCGCTGGGCGACCATCCCACTGGCCGGGCGGCGGCGCGCTGATCGAACACCCGGTCCTGCGCAGCCTGGAACAGCGTGATGAGCGCGCCCGCCGCAAAGACGCCGCAAGCCACGCGCCACATATCGGCATTCGAACCATCGTTGGGCGCACCGTGCCACATGAACACACTGCCCGAGATCAGTCCGCAGAGCAGCGCAACGATGATCGGGCCGACGAGGCTTTCCCTGCGCCAGATCAGCCCAAAGGCCAGCCCCGCCACGCCGAGAAACACAGGCAAAGCCGCAACCGCACGACGCTGCCATTCAGGCCCCACATCGCCAATGTCCGAGAGCTGCTGGATCGCGAGCGCAATGAGCGCGGCCAGAACGGCAAGCACCCATGTTCTAGCCGGCCAGATCGCATCTGGATGGGATGGGCTGATCGGCATATCCAAGTCTCCCCGCAAATCCGATGGCTGACAATCTTGCCATGGCATCGATGCTCTACCCCTCGCCTATCATGAAGTGCGGCGCGCGCAAATCGGTCCCTTGCTTGCCTCGCCGAAGATGAACGGGCATGAGCAGCGCGATTTTGACGGATTGCCTCACAGACGGAGTCGAGCCCAGTTGGCGCGCAAATTTCTCTATATCGTTGCGTTCTTCACCGCTCTGGCGATCGTGGGGATGATCGCCTTTTCCTTCTTTGGGCCAAAGCTCATGCAGAGCGCGCTCGTGCCGCATGTCAGCTTCTCCGAACCAGCGCCTTTGCCTGCGGGCTTCTATACGCGCGCTCAAGGCTGGATCAGTCGGCCCGATGGGCGGCGCGATGATCCTGCGACATGGCAACCGGATTCGCTGGCACGGGCGCAGGGTAAGGCGCGCGCGGCGGTCTTCTTCATTCATCCCACCAGCGCATTCGATACCATGCGCTGGAATGCCTCCCTTGCCGATCCGGTTGCCAACGCGCAGGCCGAGCGCTTCGTGCGGACGCAGGCGAGCGCCTTGGCAGCCTCGGGCAACATCTGGGTGCCGCGCTACCGGCAGGCCGTGTTTGGCGCTTTCCTGACCGACAAGCCCGATGCAGCACTGGCGCTGGACCGCGCCTATGCGGATATCAAGGCGGCGTTCGCTATATTCCTCGCAGCCAATCCCGATGGCCCCATCATCCTCGCTGCGCATAGCCAGGGTAGTCGGCACCTGTTGCGCCTCCTCAACGATGAGCGCGCGAACGCTACTCTGCATAGCCGGATCGTCGCAGCTTACGCCGTCGGCTGGCGCGTCTCCATCGCGCATGATCTGCCATCGCTGGGCCTGAAAGCCTGTTCGGGGCCGGATCAGACCGCCTGCCTGCTCAGCTGGCAAAGCTTCGCGCAGCCCGCCGATCCGTCCAGCGTCGAAGCAGCCTATAGTCGCGAGCCGGGCTTTGACGGTAAATTGCGCAAAGACTCGCCCATGCTCTGCACGAATCCGCTCAACGGCGGCGCGGCGCCCGAAGCATCCGCCGCAGCAAATCGCGGTGTTCTGACCGGAGATGGCAGCGCCGCATCGACGGAGCTGACCACGCCTGGCAATATCGGCGCGCGCTGTGACGAGCGCGGTTTTCTCATTCTCGACCGTGCTCCGCAGCTTGGAACCTATGTGCTGCCGGGCAATAATTATCACGTCTATGATTACCCACTCTTCTGGGCAAACGTCCGCGCCGATGCGCAGCGCCGCCTCGCCGCTTGGCAGTCCGCACGATGATCACAGTCGAGAAAGACGAGTTCCTCGCCAGCCTGCCGCAAGTTGGCCGCCTGCTCGGCATGGAACTTGGCTCCCAGACCATCGGCCTCGCGCTGTGCGACGCAGGCTGGAGCATCGCC
>CAMLFF010000269.1 GCA_946479185.1 uncultured Sphingobium sp. | reverse complement strand
GTCGGCTTGAACACGCGACCATATTTATCGTGGTAGCAATCCTGCACTTCCACATAGCTGGCCGTTATGGCGCTCAAGCTTGGCCTCCAGCCGCTCGAAGAGCGTGAAGGCATCGGCGGTTGCACCCGCGAAGCCGCCGATCACGCTGCCATCATGCAGGCGGCGCACCTTGCGGGCATTGGGTTTCATGACCGTCGGCCCCATCGAGACCTGACCATCGCCAATGACGATGACCTTGCCTGATGCGCGGACGGAGAGGATGGTTGTGCCATGCCAGACCGGCATGGACCCTTGGTCGGAAGCTGTCATGGCGGCGATATGGGAGCCAGATTGCGTCCATGCAAGACGGACTGCACCCAATCCTTACCGTGGCTGCCGCTGCTCCAGCGCGTCCGCCTTTTCGCCCCATGCTTTGGCGGCGTTCAGGGCAATACCCCGGCGGCTTTCCAGAGTTTCGCTGGCCGCCTTGGCAAGCTGCAAAGCTTCCTGCTCGCGGCAAGTGCTGATGGAAACACGCATCGCTCGTTCCCCTTTAGCGCTTCATATGTTCAAGGCCGGGCACAACACCGCGTTTTTCTGATGGTGCCGCTGCATTCGTCTTGGGTTTTTCCGCCTTGGGCTTGCGCACTTCGCGGGTCGATTTCTTTTGCGATTTGGCCATCTCATCATCCTTGTCGGGCGGGTCGTCAGTTGCACGCTGCCACATCACCTGCGCCCTTGGCTGTCAAAACCCCATGCACGGCAACGAGCTTTTCCTGCCTCAGGAAAGCCAATCAAATGAATTTCTGATCGTGAAGAGACACCGCCAGACACGATATCGCGCAAGAGAGCGAAATGGCGTACGCGGGATATGGCCCTGACCGCTTGCGATTACAAGGATGTCCACGGCCTCTTCATCGTCTCCGCAATCGGCATCGCTTATGTTGACCGGATGACCCAGCATAAGCATTGAGGAGTTCGCTGTTTGCGCCATCGGGCGGCTTGACAGACAAGCCCCCAATCGCCAAAGCGCTCGCCTCCGCGATTTGATCGCCGGGCGCGTAGCTCAGTGGTAGAGCACACCCTTCACACGGGTGGGGTCGCAAGTTCAATCCTTGCCGCGCCCACCATCAGCATCCCGGCCGCTCCGAGTGCTGATGGCGACTTGCGGGTTTCCCTACAAAAAATCATCCCCAGCCGGGAACCGGCCTTTCAATCCCATGCTCGGTCGTGGGAACCTGCTCACCGCTCAGGAACGCCAGCAGATCCGCATTGAGGCGCTTGGGCGCTGTCGCGAAGAGGCCGTGCGGCTGGCCGTCATATTCGATGAGGACGGCTTGCGGGATGGCCTTGGCGGCGGCGCGGGCGGAGATGTCGATGGGCACGACATGATCGCTCGTGCCGTGGATGATGAGCGTTGGCATGGTGAAGGCGGTCATGTCGCCACGGAAATCGGTGTAGCCAAAGGCGTCCACGCAATCGATCGTCGCTTTAGGGCTGGCCATGATGGCGAGGGCGAATGTCCAGTCCATCAGCGCGCTGCTCACCGGATGGCTGATGAGGCCGACACCGTAAAACTGCTTGGCGAATGTCTGGAGGAAGGCGAAGCGATCTTCGCGGATATTTTCCTTCATCTCCTCGAAGACGGTCGCCTCGACGCCATCCGGATTGCTGTCGTCCTTCAGGAGATAGGGCACGACTGCGCCGATCAGGGCGACGCGATTGATCCGCGCACCATCATAGCGGCGCAGGTAACGGGCGATTTCGCCGCCACCCATTGAGAAGCCGACGAGGCTGACCTGCTCAAGGTCGAGTGCGGCGATAATGTCGGCCAGATCGTCGGCGAAGCGGTTATAATCATAGCCTGATACCGGGTGGCCTGATTGGCCAAAGCCACGGCGATCATAAGTGATGACCCGATGCCCAGCCTCAAGCAGTGCCAGCGTTTGATATTCGAACATGTCGCCGGTCAGCGGCCAGCCGTGGATCAGGATGACAGGCTTGCCTTCGCCCATGTCCTTCACATGCAGATAAGTGCCGTCGCTCGCTTTGATGTGCATTGATCGTCTCCAACCGGGGGTGTTGGAGCAATGAGTGAGGTGCGGCGACGTTCCATCGCTTGATGTGATGTAGGATGGTGAGACGTTTTGAGCTGTCAGGCTGAACCTAGCCTGCGCTCAATGCCCCATATGCTCATTCGTCGCGCCGCCAGCCGCGCTGCCGTCCGTCTTCTGCACCACCGCATCGGCGAGGATGCGCTGGCCGTTGGAGAAGGTGAAGGTGAAGCTCATCTTGCCATCTGCGAGCGCTTGCGGGTTGATGGTCCACAGCATGATATGTTTGCCGCCGGGCGCCAGCTTGACCGTTTCACCTGCGGGCACATCGATCGTGTCGATCGGCTTCATTGACGCCATGTTGCCGCCCATCATGCTCTCGTGAATCTCCAGCCGCACGGCTTCGTCCGTCGTCACCATGCGCAGCGTGACCGGCTCTTTGCCCGCATGGATCGAGAAATAAGCGGCGGACGGCGCCTGCGGGTTGGGATTGAGGCGCACATAGCCGCCATCCACAAACACGGGCGGCGGATCGCTGCAGGCCGCGGTGCCGATCAACATGGCGAGCGTTGCCGCAAGCGAGAATGCCTTGTGCATGATTGGCTCTCCAGATGGCCGATGTGAATTTGTGTCCTTTTCTATGCAGGTCGATGACTTGTGCCAAGGAAAAGCCGCCCTATATCCGCCCTCGAACGGAGTCTCCGGCTGGCGCCATGCGTGGCCGGGGTCGCGTGAACCGCTAACTGATTTGGGGTTGAAGAGGGCTAATATGGCTAAAGTTATTGGTATCGATTTGGGCACAACCAACAGCTGCGTTGCTGTGATGGACGGTGGCAAGCCGAAGGTTATCGAAAATGCAGAAGGTGCGCGCACGACGCCTTCCATCGTCGCATTCGCCAAGGATGGCGAGCGACTGATCGGCCAGCCAGCCAAGCGCCAGGCTGTGACCAATCCGGAAAACACGATTTACGCGGTCAAGCGTCTGATCGGTCGTCGTTTCGACGATCCGTTGACCCGCAAGGATATGGAGCTGGTGCCCTATTCGATCGCGAAAGGCCCGAATGGCGACGCTTATGTGAAGGCCGGTGGCGAGGAATATAGCCCTTCGCAGATTTCCGCCTTCACGCTGCAGAAGATGAAGGAAACCGCCGAGGCCTATCTTGGCGAGACGGTGACGCAGGCTGTCATCACGGTTCCTGCCTACTTTAACGATGCGCAACGTCAGGCAACCAAGGATGCTGGCCAGATTGCGGGCCTTGAAGTGCTGCGCATCATCAACGAGCCAACGGCGGCTGCGCTGGCCTATGGTCTCGACAAGCAGGATGGTAAGACCATCGCTGTGTATGACCTTGGCGGCGGCACCTTCGATATCTCCGTGCTGGAAATCGGCGATGGCGTGTTCGAGGTGAAGTCGACCAATGGCGACACCTTCCTTGGCGGCGAGGATTTTGACTCCAAGATCGTCGAATATCTGGCCGACGCATTCAAGAAGGCCGAGGGCATTGATCTGCGTGGCGACAAGCTCTCTCTGCAGCGCCTCAAGGAAGCTGCCGAGAAGGCCAAGATCGAGCTTTCCTCGGCGCAGACGACGGAAGTGAACCTGCCGTTCATCACCGCCGATGCGACCGGGCCAAAGCATCTCGTGAAGGCAATCACGCGCGCTGACCTTGAGCGTCTGGTTGAAGACCTCATCAAGCGCACGCTTGAGCCTTGCAAGAAGGCGATTGCCGATGCTGGCGTTTCAGCGAGCGAGATCAGCGAAGTCGTGCTGGTTGGCGGTATGACCCGCATGCCGCGTGTTCGTGAAATCGTGAAGGAGTTCTTCGGCAAGGAGCCGCACACCGGCGTTAATCCGGATGAAGTCGTGGCGATGGGCGCTGCCATTCAGGCAGGCGTGTTGCAGGGCGACGTCAAGGATGTGCTGCTGCTCGACGTGACCCCGCTGTCGCTCGGCATCGAGACGCTGGGCGGCGTGTTCACGCGCATGATCGATCGCAACACGACGATCCCGGCCAAGAAGTCGCAGGTCTATTCGACCGCTGATGACAATCAGCAGGCCGTGACGATCCGCGTGTTCCAGGGCGAGCGTGAGATGGCGGCGGATAACAAGATGCTGGGTCAGTTCGATCTAGTCGGCATCCCCGCAGCGCCGCGCGGCGTGCCCCAGATCGAGGTGACGTTCGACATCGACGCCAATGGCATCGTGAACGTCTCCGCGAAGGACAAGGGCACCGGCAAGGAGCAGCAGATCAAGATCCAGGCCTCGGGCGGCCTGAGCGACAGCGACATCGACCAGATGGTCAAGGATGCCGAGCGCTTTGCCGAGGAAGACAAGAAGCGCCGTGAGGGTGCCGAGGCGAAGAACAACGCCGAGAGCCTCATCCACACGAGATCGGAAGAGCACACGTCTGAACTCCAGTCACTTCCTGTGATGTCG
>CAMLFF010000268.1 GCA_946479185.1 uncultured Sphingobium sp. | reverse complement strand
CTCTTCTCACCCGCCAGCACCGGCGAGAGCATGATGCGATTATAGTTCACATGCGGCTCGGCGCCGAAGATGGTGACGCGATAGCGCCCGGCATCGCGCGCCAGCAGTTCCTCGATCGCGCGGCAACCGGCCATGCCATTACCAATGACGATCAGATGCTCGCGCGGATCGCCGCCACCTGCATCGGGCGTCTCCGCCGGACCCTCCGCGGCCCCAAAACCCTGAAAATCCATATGCGTTGCTCCAAAAACGAAAAAGCCGCCATCCGGGCTCCGGTCCTTTGAGAACCGAAGCCTGGATGGCGGCTTTGCCATCATAATGCGCCTTGAATGCCCTTCCTCGGGCGACCTCAGCTATGAAAATCGAACAGAGCAGCTTTGCTCTTCGCAGTGCAACATGACTGGAATGATCGGATCGCGCAAGTGATTCTCGCGCGACCCGATCATGTTAAAATGTCCAGTCCGCCTGCAGCCAGAATTTCTGCGTGTCGGTGGCGAATGTCTTCGCCTTATAATGCGCAAAGCGCGCTGCAATCACTGTCTTTTTGACCTTCACGCTCGCCAGCAGATTAAGCTCATCGCCATAATGACGGGTCATGCGATCACTCTCGAACCGGTGCCAACTGGCTTGCAGATTGATGCCCGCACTCGCCCAGCCATAGCCAGCGCCCACATAAAGATCGCGCATGCCATCGGGCGGTGTGGTGAGGAATTTGTCCGCCCATCCGCTAAATTTGAAGCCGGAGGAGAGCGGTGTCTGGAAGCTGGTAAGGGCAGCGCCGCTGCTCGCACCAAGCATCTCATAGCCAAGATTCAGCTTGAGTGCCTTCACATCCAGCGTGAGATCGGCCAGCCAATAATCGGCGCGGTACTCATTGGGATTTCGGTGATAATCTGCCTGCCGTGCATAGCTGAGCGCATAGCCAAGCTTAGTGTTGTTGGAGAGTTTGCGCGATCCCGCAAGGCGGGCACCATAGGTCTGGCTGGAGAGGCGATAGCCTTGCACTGCCGCCTCATCCTGATCGACCAGATAGGCAAATCCGCTGAGCGCGCCAAGCGGCGTTTCCGCCCGCAGATTGGCGAATAAGTTATCGCCATCCACGCTGCGCGGGCGGGCTCCTGTGCCATCAGCGCCCCAAATCGTGCGAACATTCCAGGCATACGCCACATCGGCTTTGAGGCCCGGCAGGCCGCTCCATTCCATACGCAAGGCATCGAAGGTCAGGCCATTCTGGCGAAAGCCCGCGGCGCCGACAAAACGCTCGTCATCCATGACAATGCGCTGGCGGCCCGCCGTCATCGTCAGTGCCTTGGCCTTATACTGGATCTGCGCGCGATAGAGCGACACAGTCTCTGGATCAGCCACCAGCGGGCGGGTGGCCATGCCGTGCAGGCCATCGAAATAATCGCCTTTGATGGCCAATGTGCCTTGCCCTTCAGCGAGCGCCGACCATGCGCCGGCTGTCACTTGTGACCCCGCCCGCCCCCGCAGGGTGATCGCCTCGGCATCGGCTGGAATTCCCTGCTGATCGACGGTTTCGTAGCGAATGCGCGCTTCGAGCAGCGGCTTCATGGTCAAATTCTGCGCACACGCAGGCTCAATCGCGACCAGTGCGGCCGCGCCGAAAAGCAATATCTTCATGGCAATATCCCCCCATAAAAGAGAGGGAGGTTGGCTGCAGCTTCCCTCCCTCATTTAGCGCGATCAAATACGCGCTCCGGTGCTCCACTGCGCCCGCCAGCGAGCCTTCACGAGGCAGATGCCGATGAGCGCCACCACCGCCAGTCCAGCGAAGATGAGGAAGCCGGAAGAAAAGCTGCCAGTGAACTGCCGCGCCAGCCCGAGCGAGGAGGCGAGGTAGAAGCCGCCAACGCCGCCCGCCATGCCGACAAGCCCGGTCATGATGCCGATTTCATCCCGGAACCGCTGCGGCACGAGCTGGAAAACCGCGCCATTGCCCGTGCCAAGCGCCAGCATGGCCAGCACGAACAGGCCGAGCGCCGCGCCAAGCGTTGTCGCGACGCTGACCCCGGCCAGCGCCAGCGCCGCCACCGCGAACACGATCACCAGCGCTTTCACGCCGCCAATGCTATCCGCCAGCGCGCCGCCCATTGGCCGCACAAGCGATCCTGCAAACACGCAGGCGGCGGTGCAATAGCCCGCCATGATCGTGGTGAGGCCGAACTGATCGGTAAAGTAGATGGTCAGCGATGCTGCAAGGCCGGAGAAGCCGCCGAAGGTGACCGCGTAAAAGCCCATCAGCCACCATGCATCAGCGGTTTTGAGCGGCTGGAAATATTCGACCACCTTCTTGGGCGCAGGCGGGTTTGGCGCGTCCTTCGCCATAATGAGATAGATGACGAACACGATGGCGAGCGGGATGCAGGCAAGGCCAAGCACTGCGTTCCAGCCGAACATCTTGGCAAGGGCAGGGGCAAACAGCGCAGCCAGCACTGTGCCGCTATTGCCCATGCCCGCAAGGCCCATTGCCTTGCCCTGATGCTCTGGCGGATACCAGCGGCTGGCGAGCGGCAGCGCAATCGCAAAGCTCGCGCCCGCAAAGCCGAGGATGACGCCAAGCGCCAGCGTGCCAGCAAAGCTGTGCACGCCCGTGAACCAGGCGAACATGAGCCCGGCGATGACAATCACCTGACTGATCGAGCCGGAAAGCTTCGGCCCGATGCGGTCCACCAGCAAGCCGTTCGCCACCCGCAGAAGCGCGCCCATCAAGGTGGGCGTTGCGACCATCAGGCCCTTTTCAGCCGGGGTGAGTCCCAATGTGATTGCAACGTCCGGCGCAAGCGGCCCGAGCAGCACCCACACCATGAAGGCGAGATCGAAATAGAGGAATGAGGCGATCAAGGTCGGCTTGTGGCCGACGCGCCAGAAATTGCTCTTATCGTCTTTAGCCAATGGCCCGTTCGGAATGTCCGATGCGGGTGCAGTTGTAATGTCTTGAACGACGGATGCCATGTCACGTCCCCCTGATGGGCGATGAAAACGAAAAAAAGCCGCGAGACGAGCAATCACGCTTCATGCGTGATTCCCGGCCAGCGGCTTTGCTGCAAAATAGGGAGGACAGTCCTGGCTCCATCAGCGGAGCGCCCTGTCCAAGCGGTCACGCCTCGTCGCGTAACCCCCATACTATCTCGCGATTCGTTTCATGTTGCAAGGCACAAATTTGCAGGCGTCATCGGGGCAATTCAAAGCCCGCGACATAATCCTCGATCCGGTCAGGATCGAAAGCACGGCCATCAAAAAAACGGTCCGGTCCCAATGTGATAGCACCGCGCGGCGCGCCGATCTGGAGCGGGGCGGCAAGCGAACCTTCCACCTTCATGCTCGCGCCGGGCATCGGCATATCGCCCTGTGCGAGCGCACGCCGATAGATATCGGGACGGAAAACGGCAGCCGCCCGCGCCTGCATGTCATCATCCGGCTCGGCCATGTGCCAGCGCAGCAATTGGGAATAAATCCACAGCGCCTGACTGCGCCAGGGGAATGGCGTGGCTTCCCGCGCAAACATAAGAAATTCAGGCACATGCACGGGCGGTTCACCCTTGCGCACCACGATGCTGCCCGCAAGCGCGCGCTGGATAAGCTCGGCTGGCTGATCGACATAGGCGGCGCGCGCGAGCAGGTCCGCCAGCACGGCATGATTCGCAGGATCGTCGCACCACATGGCCGCCTTCGCCAGCGCCCGGAGCAACGCATCGACCGTATCGGGATTGCTCTCCATCCAGTCCGCGCGGAAGGTCAGCACTTTCTCGACACCGCGCTGCCACAGCCGCTCGCTTGCTGCCACCGCCTCGGCCAATCCGGCCTCAATGGCGGCGCTGCCCCAAGGCTCACCCGCCGTGAAGCCGTCAATCTCGCCGACCAGCATCGCCTCGACCATCATGGATGGCGGTAACACGCGCAGCACCACATCGCGATCCGGATCGATGCCAGCGCTCGCCAGAAAATAGCGCAGGATGAGCGCATGGCTGGAGAAGCGATGCACCACGCCAATGATCGGCTTGCGATGATGCAGGCCGATGGCATTAGCGAAATCATGCGCGGTCGCCAGCGGATCATTCAGACGCGCAGCGGCATCCGGCTCCAGCGCGGCGGCGAAGCCGGGCGCCATCACCAGCAGATTGCCATTCACATTGAGCTTGAACGGCGCGGCCAATGCGCAGGGCTGCTGGCTGAGACCCAATGTCACCGCTACGGCGAGCGGCGCCAGCATATGCGCGGCCTGCACCTGACCATAGACCAGCCGGTCGCGCAGCGTCGCCCAGCTCGTATCCTTGAGCAGATTGAGCGCAATGCCCTCGGCCTGCGCGAAACCCTGTTCCTTGGCGGCGACCAGCACGGCGGCATCAGTGAGGCCCAGAAAAGCGATGTTGATCGGCGTCACAAAGGTCCTCCCAGAAGATCGCTGGCGGTGATGAGGGCGGCGGCGACCTCCACCATCTTCTTGCCCTGATTCATCGCGCTGGTGCGCAGCAGCGCATA
>CAMLFF010000267.1 GCA_946479185.1 uncultured Sphingobium sp. | reverse complement strand
TGGATGGCTCCAATGCCGTCTCACCGCGTGAGAAGGGTGCAGGCTGCACAATGCGGGGCGATTCCTGCACGGTGACGGTCAACTTGCCATGGCTGACAGCCGCCGGGGTGATGATGACCGAGCCATTGATGACGACCGTGCCAGTGCGCGCATTGACGATAACACGTGCTGGCGGATCGGCAGGCGTAACCTGGATATTCTCGATGAGCCCCATCATCATGATCCGGCTCTCGGCCCCTTGCGGCGCATTGATGGCGATGGAGACGCCATCGAGCGCACGGGCGCGCTGATCGCGGAATGTCAGGTTGATGGCATCGGCAACGCGTAGCGCCGTGGTGAGATCGGCCTCGGCGAGGTTGAAGGTCAAAGCCGGGCTGGTGTCGAAGCCCGTCGCAACCGCACGCTCAACCGATGCACCACTTGGGATGCGACCTGCGGAAGGCACGTTGACCGACAGCTGCGAACCATCAGCGCCGGAAACCCCAAGGCCGCCAACCGCAAGATTGCCCTGCGCCATCGCGTAAATCTCGCCATCGGCACCGCGCATTGGGGTGAGCACGAGCGTGCCACCGCGCAGGGACTTGGATTTGCCCAGCGCGGACACGGTCACATCAAGACGCTGACCGGGTTTGGCAAAGGCCGGCAGTTCCGCTGTCACCAGCACAGCGGCGGCATTCTTGAGCGAGGGGTTCACGCCCGGCGGCAAGGTGAGGCCAAAACGGGAGACGACGCCCTTCACGCCCTGCGTCGCATAGTCGAGGCTATCATCGCCCGTGCCTGCAAGGCCGACGACAACGCCATAGCCGGTGAGCTGGTTGGATCGCAGCCCCTCGAACGTGCCGATATCCTTGATGCGATGAGCAGACGCGCCCGTCGCCACGCCCAGCAGCAATGCCAGGGTCGCAAGCGCGCGGATGATGATTTGGTGGCGGGTCATGAAATTATCGCTCCGTCAGAAGGGACTGACTGCGGAGAAGAAACGCTGCAACCAGCCCTGACGGCTGGCGCGGGCGATCTCACCCTTGCCGGTATAAGTGATCCGCGCATCTGCAACGCGGGTCGAGAGCACGCGATTGTCCGGGCCGACATCGGCCTGACGCACGAGGCCTGAAATCTGCACATATTCATCGCCGCGATTAAGCGTCAGCGCCTTCTGCCCGCGCACGAGCATGGTGCCATTGGGCTGAACCTTGGCGACGGTCACGGTGATCTCGCCAGAGAGCGCATTGGATTGAGACGCATCGCCCTTGCCCTTGAAGCCCTGCCCGCCGCCTGCGCCAATATCGCTGGCGCTGAACAGCTTGCTGAACGGCCCCGTGCTTGGCGGCGACAGGCTGATGCTGCCCTGACGATCCGTGTTGGCGCTATTGCTCTTGATCGCCTGTGTGCGCTCAACGAGCAGGATCGTGATGATATCGCCAACGTTCGCAGCGCGCGCGCCATTGGTCAGCGAGGAATAGCCTGCGCTCGCCTGAAAGATCGCGCCGTTTGCGCGCGGCGGCGGGGCAGCTTCTTCCGATCCGGAATAGGTCACCTGATAGGCGGGGTCCGCCAGCGGGTCTGCCTTCTTGCCGAAAAGACCGGCGGATGCGGGCGCGGTGAAACCGAGCGCGAGCATGGCGGAATATGTGATGATCTTTTTCATGATTAGAGCTGCTGATTGACGTATTGGAGCATCTCGTCGCTCGCTTTAATCATCTTCGAGGCGATCTCATAAGCGCGCTGTGTCTCGATCATGTCGACCAGCTCCTCCACCGTGTTCACATTGGATTGCTCAAGCGCGCCCTGACGAATGGTGCCGCGTCCTTCCAGACCGGCTGCGCCCACCTGTGGCGCGCCAGAGGCCGCGGACTCGACCAGCAAGTTCCCCCCGATGGCCTGCAGCCCTGCCGGATTGACGAAGCGCGCCGTCTCGATAGTGCCGAGATTGACCGGATCAGTCTGGCCAGCCACCGTCGCGGAGACGGTGCCATCATTGCCGATCTTGACCGAGCTCACACCTTCAGGAAGTTGGATCTGCGGAGTCAGTGGCAAGCCGTCTGGCGACACCAGAAGCCCCTCGGCATTGGTCTTGAAATTGCCCGCGCGGGTATAGCCAATCGTGCCATCGGGTCGCTCAAGCTGGAAGAAGCCTGCGCCCTCGATGGCAAGGTCATAGCTGTTGCCGGTCGTGTTCATCGTGCCCTGCGTGTCGATCCGCTCGGTGCCGGTGAGTTGCACGCCGGACCCGAGGTTCAGGCCAATCGCGAGCTTGTTCTGGCTGTCTGCCTGGCTGCCTGCAGCGATCACCTGCTGATAAGCAAGCGTCTCGAAATTCGCGCGATCGCGCTTGAAGCCGGTTGTGTTCACGTTCGCCAGATTATTGGCGATGACGCGCATTTTCACGTCCTGGGCATCAAGGCCGGTCCGCGCAACATGGAGAGCACTGGTCGTCATGGGTCTGGTCCTACCTTATCTTCAACCGTCGATACGCATCAGGCTGGCGCCTGCGGAATCGATGTCCTTTGCCGTGTCGATCATCTTGATCTGCTGCTCCCACGCCCGGCTCGCCTCGATCATCTGAACGAGCGCCGTGGTGGCATTCACATTGGAGCCTTCAAGCGCGCCCGCAGTCACGGTCGCCATCGGGTCCTGCGGCAGCGCGCCGCCATTCACTTCGCGGAACAAAGTGTCCGTCGATTTTGCGATGGTGGAGCCTTTGGCGTTGGCCAGCTTGATCGTATCCACCAGCTGCGGCTGATCGATCTGGCCACCCTGGGGAACGATCCAAATGCCGCCATCCTTGGCTATGTTCACGCTGTCGGCGGGCGGCAGCGTGATCGGGCCGCCCTCCCCCAGCACCGGATTGCCATCGCCTGTGGTGAGCAAGCCGCTCTCATTGAGCTTGAGGTCTCCACGGCGGGTATAGGCTTCCGAGCCATCGCTCGCCTGCACGGCAATCAGGGCGTCACCATCAACCGCGATGTCGAGCGGATTGCCGGTCTGCACGACCGTGCCCGTCTTCATGTCCGCAGCAACCACCTGCCCCACCTGCTCGGCGCGGCTCTGGAAGGTAGCCCCGCCGACCCAGCGCGTGGAGGCATTGACGATCTCGGCGCGAAAGCCTGCCGTATTGCTATTTGCGAGATTGTTCGCAACTGCCGTCTGGCGAGCCATCGTGCCGCGCATCGCGGTGCGTGCCACATCAATGAGACGATCCATGGTTTAATTCCCCGTGTGTCGAGCCAGGCTCAGGTGCGCAGGTTCACGATGGCCTGCGTCATGGTCGACGCAGTTTCGATTGCCTTGGCATTTGCCTGGAAGTTGCGCTGTGCGGAGATGAGCGCCACGAGCTCTTCCGTGATGTCCACGTTTGAGCGCTCCAGCGTGCCGGAGCGGATCGCGCCATTCGCGCCAGTGTTGGCCGCGCCATAGGTTGCCTGGCCGCTCTCGCCGGTTGCCACCCAATGCGCGTCGCCCATCTGGCTAAGGCCATCCTGCGCCGGGAAGCCCGCCATCGCGACGACGCCCAGATTTTGCACCGAGCCATCCGCATAAGTCGCGGAAACCACGCCCTTGCCGGAGATGGCGACCGAGGCCAGCGGGTTCGCAGCGTTGTTCGGATCGACAGTCGGGATCACGAGATCGGTCAGGTCGCCAGCGGCGGTGCTGGTTGGCGTGCCATTGCCCAGCGGGGCGGTCGGCAGAACCTGCAGACGGGCACCCGTCGTGTCGACCACATTGCGGTCCTTATCCATCGAGAAGGCGCCTGCGCGGGTGTAGCTGATGCTGCCGCCGGCCCCGGCACCCTTCACCGTGAAGAAGCCTTCGCCCGTGATGGCGAGATCGAGCGTCTTGTCGGTCGTCTCCAGCGTGCCTTGCGTGAACTGCTGGTTGATCCCGGCAAGGCGCACACCATTGCCGCCCGCGCCAACGCCACCAGCGGCAAAGATATCGCCGAACATCGCCTTGCTCTTCTTGAAAGCCTGCGAGGACACGTTGGCAACGTTATTGGCCACCACGCCGAGGTCAGTCTGTGCGCCTTTGAGGCCCGAGAGAGAGATGTAGAAAGACATGCGAGATACTCCTTTTCAGGTGATGTGATCAGCCGAGACGCAGCGCGTCGGTCGGCGAGAAATTTCCAAGTGCGGTGATGAGCTTGGCGTCCGTACCGCTGGCGGGTGACTGGACAGCGGCGATGCTGGCCCAGGTAGCGACACCTGCTGGCGTGGTGCCGCGCACCTTCACCTGCAGCGCTTCACCGCCGATGAGATTGCCTGCCTGATCGCGGCCATCCCAGAAGAAGGGCACAGAGCCTGTCGCCTGCGGCCCCATCTCCAGCGTTTTCACGACAGCGCCTTTAGCATCAACAAGATCAATCGAGACATTGGATGCGCCGGTGCCAAGCGCGAGTTCGCCTGCATAAGCGCCGGTGCGATCAGGCGTGGCGATATTGCTCTTCACCAGCATCGATTTGCCGATCCAGCCCGCCGCATCAGACAGACGAACGCCGGAGACCGACTCAGAAATATTTGTCAGCAGTGCGTTGGATTCCGCCTGCGAGGAGAGTGATGAGAATTGCGCCATC
>CAMLFF010000266.1 GCA_946479185.1 uncultured Sphingobium sp. | reverse complement strand
CCTTGGTGATTGGGCGGGTACGTAAAAGGCGCGCCGTGAGGTGGGTGATGGTGAGGCCGGTGACAGGGTCGCGCCAATGCGGGGCGATGGCTGCCAGGGGCGTCAGCGCGAAGGCGCGCTCACGCAGGGAGGCATGGGGCAGGGTGATGCGCTTGTAATGCGCCTTGCCGCCCGACCACAGGAGAATATCCAGGTCCAGCGTGCGTGAACCCCAACGGCGATAGCGCTTGCGGCCGAAGCGGCGCTCCATTGCTTGCAGATGATCGAGCAAGGCTAGCGGCTCAAGCACCGTCTCGATGAGCGCAGCGGCATTGCTATAAGTGCGATCGGATGGCCCGAGCGGTCTGCTGGCGATGACCGGCGATTGGGCGATGAGGCGCAAAGGCGGTTGCGCCAGCGCTGCAAGGGCCGCCTCCACGATCCTGCGCGGGCCAAGGCTGTGCATGGGTCGATTCGAGCCGATGCCGATTGCATAAAGATGCATCGTCCCACCCTTGCTGATGCTTGCGCCAGACATGCCGAGCGGCCTATCGCGCGGAGATGACCATGACCAGCCCCGTTATCAGCCCCGTCCCCAATGCCGAGCCTTCGCGCGACTGCCCGCTCTGCCCGCGTCTTGTCGCCTATCGGGAGGCGTGCCGGCTGGAGTTCCCCACTTGGTGGAACGGTCCTGTGACGGCCTTTGGCGATCCGCAAGCGCGCGTCGTGATCGTCGGGCTGGCTCCGGGCAAGCACGGCGCCAATCGCACTGCGCGGCCATTTACGGGCGATTATGCGGGTGATCTGTTGTTCGCAACGCTCGACAAGTTCGGGCTTTCGCGTGGCGTGTATGACGCACGCGTGGATGACGGCCTTGCGTTGGTGGACTGCGCAATCCTCAACAGCGTGAAATGCCTGCCCCCGCAGAACAAGCCATTGCCTGAGGAAGTGCGCACGTGCCGGACCTTTCTTGAGGCGGGCATTGCCGAACTGCCAAATGCGGCAATCTTCATCGCGCTTGGGCAAATCGCGCATCAATCGGCAGTGAAGGCGCTGGGCGGCAGATTGCCCAAGGCGCGCTTTGGGCATCTGGCCGAACATCGCATGCCCAATGGCAGCATCCTGATCGATAGCTACCACTGCTCGCGCTACAATACGAACACCGGACGGTTGACGGCGGAGATGTTCGAGGCGGTGTTTGCGCGAGCAGTGGTGCTCAGGGATGCGGGCTGAAACTAGGCGAGGATGGAATTGGCGTGGTTGTAAGGCCTGCAGATATCAGGCCTGAAAGGTCAGAAGCAGCTTTTCGACCTTGTCAAAGTGAGCGAGGCATTCCAGCCCCGTTCACCAGGGTAGGGTAGGGGCGATACGCCCCATCTATCCGCGATTTATTCAGTTCCGCCAAGCGTGCACGATTGTCCTGTTTGTCGCATTCGCCGATGGCCGCTGAAGGGGATTTGAATTCAATGGATGCCTCCCCGAGATTGGCGACACGACGAACTCTACACGTTTAAAGCCGAAGCTCTTGAGCATGAGTTCCAACGCCGGTAGGTTAGGGGCCCAGAAGTTTGTTGGGTCGCCGCCGAGCTCGCCAGATGCAAACAGCCGCATTGCAGGCAGTTTTTCGCGTGGGAGGGCGGTGACGGTCTCAATGACGAGATGATCCGAGCACATCGTCGCGGCTGATTCCAACCCGACATAAGGGTCTTTGAGATGGTAGAACACACCGAGGAATAGAACCACATCGAATTGCCCCAGGCCGGCGCCAGGCAAGTCCATCACATCTACATCGACTGCTTCGACCTTCGAATTCGACTTGGAGTGGATATAGTCGAAACCGTTGCGATTGCCCCAGCCTTCGCCTGACCAGCAGAAATGATCCGTAGCCACGACCCGCGCAGCTCCCCGACGTTCTGCTTCGAAAGAGAAATACCCATCCCAAGCGCCGATATCGAGCACAGACTTGCCAGCGACATGATCGCCAAGAATAATGTCGGCTTCTTTCTTCAGCACATCGAGCCGCTTCAGGCCCTCGATCTTTTCGCCATCTCCGAGATCGAAGGAATGAAACCAGCGAATTTCTGAGCTTAGTTCAGCTGTCATGCGTATTCTTTTCCGTTAGGACGCCCAGCGACGTCCGATGCGTGGTGATTGCCGGGGACCGTCGGTCGACCTGCCTTTTGAACCCAGGCCCTTTAAACCAAAGAATGGCCAGAGCAAGTTTGTCCTGTGATGTCACTGTCAGTGAAGTTTGTACGCGCCGCGTTCAGCGCACTAGGTAATCATAATATGCGCCATCAGGTGGGCCGCCCGCGGCGGCCTGCACAGGCGTCAACGCATCCTTGGACATGGCAGCAAGCGAGCTAGCATGATCCTCTTCACTCGCCCATTTTTCGATCAAAATGAAACGATGCTCATTACCCATGTCGCGCAGCAGCTCGACACCCTCGCTCCCAGCAACTGCCGACACGATTTTTGACAAATTCACCAAAGCGGTTTCCATCTCCGCGCTTTTGCCATCCGCTGCGGGCACGATGTAGAGGCGAGCAATCGTCATTCTGATCTCTCCTAGAAAAGCTGATTTAGATGTCCTGCGCGAGCCTGCCGTAAAGCTCTGGCCGCCGATCCCGGAAAAAGCCCATACCGGCACGATGCTTGCGCGCCTCGCCAAGATCAAGAGTAGAGACGATTGCGCCGCTCTGCCAATCTTGAACCTCAGCCGTCAAATCACCCCATTGATCAGTGATGAAGCTGTGCCCGTAAAATTTCTGTGAGCCGTTGACTGTCTCCTCCGTGCCGATCCGATTGGCCGCGATGACGGGCATGCAGTTCGATACTGCATGACCTTGCATCGCCCTGCGCCACATGCGGCTGGTATCCAGATCGGTATCATAGGGCTCTGAGCCGATTGCGGTTGGATAAAACAGCATTTCTGCGCCCATCAGCGCCATCGCCCGCGCGCATTCCGGGAACCATTGATCCCAGCAAATGCCTACGCCGACTGTGCCATATTTCGTCTGCCAAACCTTGAAGCCGCTGTTACCGGGACGAAAATAATATTTTTCCTCATAGCCCGGCCCATCAGGAATGTGGCTCTTGCGATAGACCCCCATGATCTCGCCCTGATCATCGATCATGGCGAGCGAATTATAATAGTGCTGGCCATCCCGCTCGAAAAAGCTGGTGGGGATGTAGATCCGCTGCTCGCGCGCGACGCGCTGCATGCCGCTGACGGCGGGGTGCTCACTCACCGGCCGAGCACGCTCGAACAGCGCTTCATCCTCCACCGAGCAGAAATAGGGGCCCTCGAACAGCTCTGGCGGCAGCACGATCTTGGCGCCGCGCGCGGCTGCTTTGACGACATGCTCCTCGACCAAAGCGATATTCTCCGCCTCATCCTCTGAGAAGGCGAGTTGAAGCGCGGCAACCGTAACTTTGCTCATATGCGATCCCGAGTGGATGATCAGATAGCGGCGGGGAGATGTTGACTCATGCAGTGGAAGCTCCCGCCGCCACGCAATATCGCATCGCTGGGTAGCCCCACAATAGCCCTGTCAGGAAAGAATGGCGCGAGCGCATCGAGTGCCGCTTGATCGTTGGACGCGCCATATTGCGGCACGATGACCGCGCCATTGGTGATGCAGAAGTTCATATAGCTCGCGGGTGCGATAGCGCCGTCGATCTCATACCGCCCAACCGATGGCATGGGCGCGACCTCCAAGCCAAAGGCGCGGGCGCGGTCTGCGGCATCGGCATAGATTGCCGCATTGGGATCGAGTGGGTCGGTGGCCATGGGCACAGCGAGAATGCCGGGCGCAACGAAACGCGCAAGATTGTCGATATGCCCATCGGTATGGTCGTTGTGTAGCCCGTCGCCCAGCCAGAGCATGGTGGAAAGGCCGAGCGCACCAGCGAGTAGCATTTCGATCTGCTTGCGATCCAGAGTTGGGTTGCGATTTGGGTTGAGCAGGCATTGTTCGGTCGTGACGAACAGGCCGGTGCCATCCGTATCGATTGCGCCGCCTTCGAAGATCATGGGCACATGTTGGCAGGGGAGGCCGGTGATAGCCGCGATGCGTGCGCCGATGTCTTCGTCGCCAGGCATGAGATATTTGCCGCCCCAGCCGTTGAAATCGAAATCGACGAGGGCGCGCGTGCCATCTGCGGCGATGATGCCAAGTGGACCAGTGTCGCGTAGCCAGATGTCGCCAAAGGGGAGGTGGAGGACCTCGAGGGCGGGGGAGGCCAACGATGAAGCAATGGCGTGATCGGCCTCGGACCTAGCGAGCAATGTAACGCGTTGGCCAGTCGCGGCAACGGCACTTGCAAAGGCTGCAGCTTGGGTCTGCGCAGCATCGCGCAAGGCGGGCCATTCAGAAGGGTCGCCGGGAAATCCGATCCGCAGATGGTCCTGGCGTCCCCATTCGGGCGGTGTGAGGTTGGGCATAAAGAGGCAGAAGGAACGCCTCGCGGCGGTCCTTCGTTCGTTTCGTAGCTGAACCGTGCGGTCAGACCGCAGCCGCCTGCTTGCGCCGGCGGCGCACCAGGAAGCCCATCACGCCGAGACCGCTGGCAAACAGCGGCAGCGCGCCCGGCAGCGGAGC
>CAMLFF010000265.1 GCA_946479185.1 uncultured Sphingobium sp. | reverse complement strand
CGGCCTGCCGCATCTCCCAGCCTAAGGTAAGCAGGCTTTTAACCTTGTTCCTGCAGGCTTTCGTCACCGGCACCATGCACTCTGCTGCATTACTGCAGGAGGTATGCCTCATGACGATGTTTAAATGGAAAAAGGCGCTTGGCGCATCGGCGCTGGGTTTGCTCGCCCCGTTCAGCATGGGCGCGATGGGGCTCGACACGAATTTCGATGAGCGCATCCTCCATGCACATAATCATGAGCGGGAAGCGCTGGGCATCGAGCCCCTGCGCTGGAACGCCCAACTGGCGCAGTCCGCGCAATATTGGGCGACGAGCCTTGCTGTGAATGACCACTTCCAGCATGCCCCTGCCGATCGGGCAAATCCTTTTGGTGAGAATCTGTGGGCTGGCACCAAAGGCTATTTTTCGCCGGAAGCGATGGTTCACGCTTGGGCACGGGAAAAACAGAACTTCCGCCCTGGACGCTTTCCTGCCAACAGCACGACCGGCAATGTTGCGGATGTGGGCCATTACACGCAAATGATCTGGCGGGCGACGCATGAGGTTGGCTGTGCGAGAGCGACCGGTACGAAGGTGGATATCCTCGTGTGCCGCTATACACAGGCGGGGAATTTTCAGGGGCAGCGGCCTTTTTGATCTCTCCGCGCGTGGGTGTGTGCTTCCAGGAGTGATGGGTGCAGTCATCATTTGAGGAACTTGGCTGCTCGGCTGAGCGGTAGGGGCGGTTGAACACTCGATCTGCAAATGCTGAAAAGAAGCCGAACCCAGCTACAGTATTCGTCATGCCAGCGGAGGCTGGCATCTGTTGAGACGGTGCGCAACAGCCAGACATTCCGCGCAAATTTTACGCCAAAAGCCATGATTGAGAGTCCAAGCTGGTGCGATGTTTTTTCTGGCCCTTTGACTGCCAGCGACCCCAGCCTACGCTGGGGTGACGAGCAGGGGTAGTGCTCGCCTTCGTATCGGCGGCTCTAGTCCACCAGATCCACTAAAAACCTAATGTCCCGATCCCCACCGCTCCAGCAGCGGCAACAGTTCGTCATAATGGTCGATCCCCGCGTCCGCCCCGAGCTCTTCCGCCGTGCTTGGTACAAAGCCGAAGCTCACCGCGATCGAGGGAATGCCCGCCGCACGCGCCGCCAACGTGTCGTTATCAGTATCACCCAAAAAGATTGCGCGACCGCCGCCAGCCTTAGCCATCATGTCCAACAGCAGATCGGGCAAGGGCTTCATCCGGTTCGGCCCCAACGTGTCACCGCCGACGATGGCGGCAAAGCGCGGCGTCAGGTCGAGCGCATCCAGCAATTTGCGGGCAAATTTCTCGCGCTTGTTGGTACAGATGGCGAGGCGGATGCCGCGACTGGCAAGCTCATCCATCGCGGCGATCAGGCCCGGATAGGGCCGCGTGTGGATCGCAATATGCGCTCCATAATGGTCCAGCATGATTGGGAGCAATTCGTCGACCATCGTATCGCTCTCGATCCCCGCCAGGATCAGCGCGCGTTCCAGCATCCGCCGCGCGCCCCGCCCGATGAAAGGGCGGATCGCCTCGACAGGGAAAGGCCCATGCCCAATCGTGCCGAGCGCGTGGTTCACGCCCGCCGTCAGGTCCGCGCTCGTGTCGAGCAGGGTGCCATCAAGATCGAAGCCGACGAGATCAAATGGAATATCGTTCATGCCGCTCGCCATGCCCGCTGGATAGTGGCGCGATCAAGTCAAACATGGCAAGGCGGCGGCAGAGTCTGTGCAATTTTGAGGGTTATGTTCGTGTCAGTGTCCGTTCCTGCGCCGCTTGCTGTCATCATCCTTGCCGCAGGGCAGGGGACGCGGATGAAGTCCGATCTGCACAAGGTGCTGCACCCCATCGCAGGGCGCCCGATGTTGCTGCATCTGCTTAGCAGCGTTGCGGCGCTTGCCCCGCAACGGCAGGTGGTGGTGGTTGGCGCCGGGCGCGAGCAGGTCGAGAAGGCCGTCGCTGGCAGCAATGTCGAGGTCGCCGTCCAGACCGAGCAGTTGGGCACAGGGCATGCGGTGGCGCAGGCGCGTGCGGCGCTGGCGGATTTCAGTGGCGATGTGCTCATCCTCTATGGCGATGTGCCGCTGGTGCAGGCGGAGACGATGCAGGCGATGATCGCGCGGCTCCATGAGGATGATGCGCCTGCCTGCGTCGTGCTCGGTTTCCGCCCGGCTGATCCGGCAGCCTATGGGCGCATCATCGCAGTGAGCGATGGCCGCATCGGCAAGATGGTCGAGTTTAAGGATGCGAGCGAGGATGAGCGCAAGACGGATCTTTGCAACAGCGGGCTTATGGCCGTGCGCGCGGCGGACCTGTTCACACTGCTCGACCGGGTGGGCAATCAGAACGCGGCTGGAGAATATTATCTGCCCGATATCGTGATGCTCGCTGCTGCCGATGGGCGGGTGAGCGCGGTCATCGAGGCGGATGCCGCGCAAGTTGCGGGCGTGAACAGCCGGGCCGAGCTGGCCGCTGTCGAGGCGGGCTGGCAAGCAGCGCGGCGCGAGGCGGCGATGCGTGATGGCGTGACGCTCATCGCTCCGGACACCGTCTGGTTCGCGCATGATACGCAGCTGGGCCGGGATGTGACCATCGAGCCCAACGTCGTGTTCGGTCCCGGCGCGGTGGTGGAGGATGGCGCAGTGATCCACGCTTTCTCACACATTGAGGGCGCGCGGGTCGGGCGCAAGGCATCGGTCGGCCCCTTTGCACGGCTTCGCCCCGGAGCGGTACTGGGGGAGAGCGCCAAGGTCGGCAATTTCGTTGAAATCAAAAACGCCACACTGGGCAAGGGCGCGAAGGCAAACCACCTCTCCTATGTGGGCGATGCGACCGTGGGCGACGGCGCGAACATTGGCGCGGGGGCGATTACTTGCAATTATGATGGCTATTTCAAGCATCAGACTGTGATCGGCGACCGCGCCTTCATCGGCTCCAACAGTGCGCTCATCGCGCCGGTCCGGATCGGTCGGGATGCGATTGTTGCGGCGGGCAGTGCGGTGTCGCGCGACGTGGGCGATGGCGAGCTTCGGCTCGTGCGGGCCGAGCAATTCGTCAAGCCGGGCTGGGCCGATCGCTTTCACGATGCGATGAAGAAGCGCAAGGCCGCGGAAAAATAGAGCTGCGCTGGTTGCGACGAATGGATGCTTCAAAGCGGCACAATGTCGGAAATATCCAATCCATCAGGCGCAGATTTTGGAATAGAGAATCAGTGGGAAGGGGAGAGGTCGATCGTGGGGATCGGCCTCTCTCTATTTCCGCGATATGACCGCTTGATTTGATATCCTGCCGCGATATCACAGCGCCGTGCGGTTCCTGGCAAATCTTCCTGTAATTGATTTAAACTGGCCCGGCGGGTTCGCCACTGGCCGGCGATCATGCGCTATCATCCGCGCTCCTTTTTTCTTTTCGATCTGACAGACGGGCGGCCCAATCATGTGCGGAATTATCGGGATTATCGGCTCTGAAGATGTTGCCGATCGCCTGCTGGATGGCCTCAAGCGCCTCGAATATCGCGGCTATGATTCTGCGGGCATCGCGACTGTCGTCGACGGTCATCTCGAGCGCCGCCGCGCCGAGGGCAAGCTGTTCAATCTCGCCAAAGCGCTTGCTGCCGATCCGCTTCCCGGCAGCACCGGCATCGCGCATACCCGCTGGGCCACGCACGGCGCGCCGACCACCAGCAATGCGCATCCGCACGCGACGGAGGAAGTCGCGGTCGTCCACAATGGCATCATCGAGAATTTCAAGCCGCTGCGGGATGAATTGATCGCCCGTGGTCGCGTGTTCAACAGCGAGACGGATACCGAGGTCGTTGCGCATCTGGTGAGCGAACTGGTCGAGCAGGGCGTGGCGCCGCAGGAGGCCGTGCGTCAGGTTCTGCCCCGGCTGCATGGAGCGTTCGCGCTCGCCATTCTCTTCCGGCAGCATCCTGATCTGCTCATCGGCGCACGGCTTGGTTCGCCGCTCGTGGTCGGCTTTGGCGATGGCGAAACCTATCTCGGGTCGGATGCGCTGGCGCTCGCGCCGCTCACCCAGCGGATTGCTTATCTGGACGAGGGTGATTGGGTCGTCGTAACCCGCGAGGGCGCCAAGATATTCGATCAGCAAGACAACCCCGTCGAGCGGCCCGTCACCATCTCAGGCGTTTCCGGCGCGATGATCGACAAGGGCAATCATCGCCACTTCATGCTCAAGGAGATTTACGAGCAGCCGGTCGTGGTGGCGCAGACGCTCAAATCCTATCTCCGCCGTCTCGAGGGCGAAGTCGCACTGCCGATCCCCGAGTTCGACCTGAGCGCGATCAAGCGCGTCACGATCGTGGCCTGCGGCACGAGCTTCTACGCAGGCATGGTCGCCAAATATTGGTTCGAGCAGTTCGCCCGCGTGCCGGTCGATCTCGATGTAGCCTCCGAGTTCCGTTACCGCGAGCCGGTCATGGAGGATGGCGGGCTGGCGCTGTTCATCAGCCAGTCGGGCGAGACCGCCGATACGCTGGCGGCGCTGCGCCATGCCCGCGCCGAAGGGCAGAAGATCGCCGTGGTGGTCAATGTGCCGACCTCGACGATGGCGCGCGAGGCCGACTTGCTGCTGCCGACTCATGCC
>CAMLFF010000264.1 GCA_946479185.1 uncultured Sphingobium sp. | reverse complement strand
TCCGACGCCGATTATGCCAAGCGCCCCAAATATCGCGAGAGCGATCTGCGCCGCCACCTCATCAATGAGGCAAAGCTGGATCGCAAGGAGCTGGAGGCGGATGTGAATACCGATCCGCGCTTCACCGCGACCGCCGAGGATCTCAAGAAGAAGGGCGTCGAGGACTTCCAGCTCGATTATGCGCTCAAGACGCTTGGACGGCTGGCTGCCCAGCCACAAATGGCTGCTGCGACCGGCAAGGCGGCACAGAAGAAATAATCATGATGCGTGACCAAGCCCTTTCGCGTGCCCGACTGACCGCCATTCTCGTGTCGGTCGCGCTGCTTGGTGGCGCGATTGGATCGCAATATATTGGCGGGCTGTTCCCCTGTGAGATGTGCATGTGGCAGCGCTGGCCCCATGTCGCGGCGATCTTTGCCGCGCTGGCCGCCATCGCGCTGCGCCGCAATCCGCCGATGAGCGCGACGCTCACGATGCTGTCGGCACTGGCCCTCGCCACCACCGGCATCATCGGCGCTTTTCATGCGGGCGTGGAATATGGCTGGTGGGAGGGGCTCACCACCTGCGCCACCACGATGAGCCATAGCGATGGCCAGTCGATGCTCGATTCGATCATGGCGGCCAAGCTGGTGCGCTGCGATGTGGCGCCGTGGACGCTGGCCAATATTTCGCTCGCGGGCTTCAACGCGATTTTCTCGCTTGGCGGCGCGCTGCTGACCATCCTTCTTGTGCGCAAATGGAGCCGTCCATGAGTTTACCTGCGCCTGTTGCCCCGCGCCCCGGCCAGCGTGCCGTGGATCGCGCGTCCATGTTGCGGGTCGATCAGGCCGGTGAATATGGCGCGACGCGCATCTATGCAGGGCAGCTTGCCGTGCTGGGCGATCGTCACCCGATCAGCCGCAACATCGCGCATATGGCCGCGCAAGAGGAACGCCACCGCGCGAAGTTCGATGCGATGATGGCGGAGCGCGGCGTGCGGCCTACCTTGCTCCAGCCCTTCTGGCATGTCGCAGGCTTTGCGCTGGGCGCGGCGACGGCGCTGATCGGGCCGAAGGCGGCGATGGCTTGCACCGCCGCCATCGAGACCGAGATTGACGAACATTATGGCCAACAGCTCGATGAGCTAGGCACGCAGGACCCGGAACTTTCCGAGGCGATCACGGATTTCCGTGCAGAGGAAGTGGAACATCGGGATGTGGCAATTGCGTATGGCGCAGAATCAGCGCCCGGCTATCCGCTGTTGTTCGGCATAATCCGCCTTGGCTGTCGTGCTGCCATTGGCCTCACCAAGCGGTTCTGAAGAAGGAAGATTTCCCCATGCGCGCTCTGCTCCTTGCTCTCTCCCTTGGCGTTTTGATGCCAGCTGCGGCCTTTGCGCAGGAGGCTGCGCTGCCCTCCGGCCCGCAGGATACCGAGAAGGTGAAGCAGGTGTTCGTCTATGGCGAAGACCCATGCCCCAAGGGCGAGGGCGATGAGATTGTCGTGTGCGCCCGCATGCCGGACAATGACCGTTTCCGCATCCCCAAGGAATTGCGGACGGACCCGAACAGCCCTGCAGTGCAGAGCTGGGCCAGCCGCGCCCGCTCGATTGAATATGTCGGCGCGGAGGGGACGGGTAGTTGCTCGCCCACGGGCGCGACTGGCTTCACCGGCTGCTTCCAGCAGATGGCCCGTGCTGCGCGTGAAGAGCGGGAGAAGATTCTGGGCAGCGGGAGCTGGAGCGACGCCGTATCCAAGGCGCGCGAGGAGCGGCTTGGCAATCTTGATGCGGAATCGGCGCAGGTTGAAGTGCAGGCCAAGGCTGAGGAAGAAGCCTCCCGCCGTGCTGCCGAGCGTGCCGCTGCGCCTCAGCCGGCACCTAGCACGAGCAATGTGCCGAACCCGGGCAAGTAAGGCGCATCATCCCGGGCCATTGCGGCCCGGGAGTTCAGTCGATCACAGGAAATATTGCAGCTTCACCACGGTGCTGCTCTCGCCTGCTGGCACGGTGAACACAACCGCATCATAGGTGGGCGCACCAAAGCGCAGGCGCGGATTGCGTGAGAAGCCCACGCCCTCGCGCGGGATGCCGAGCATCGTATCCAGCTTGGCGTTGCTGTTCTCGTCATGCATCACCATCAGCGCATAATCGCCCGGCGGCACATTGCTGAACAGGATGTGGGCATCCTTGCCAGCCTGCACGCTGCCCTTGAAGGCTGCGGGGTCGTCCTCGCATTTGGGGAAATGCGCCTTGTTGCGTGTCATGCAGGCGCGCATCAGGCCCTTGTTGGAGCGCAACCCTTCGAACCGGATGGTGAGCTGGGCTTTGGTGGGCGAGGCAGTGCCAGCCGCCTCCGCGCTAGCATCATTCGCCATTGCGGGCATCCCGAGCGCGAGCGCAGCCGCGCACAGGCTCAGCTTTGCGGCCCCTTGCGCCGCGCTGCTCAAACTGGTCCATGTCATGGAAATCCCTTCAAATGGCCTTTGCGGCCGCATTTTGGTCCGGCGCCGCATCGAAATTGGCGGCGATCCCGCGGTCTGTCCCGCATAGCTGGTCCCAGAAGCGGAAATAGAGCCCGTAATTGCAGCGATATTGCTCATGATGCCTTTGATGATGTGAGGCGGTGATGAACAAGCGCCCGGCGGGGCCATTCACCAGCCAGCGCGGGAACATCTCCCAGCCCATATGATTGGTGACGCCCATCACGGTCATGATGGTGAGCACGAGGCCCAGCGCCGCCACATGGATGGGGATGACGAACACGAGGAAGGGGATGACCACAGCGCCGGTGATCGCTTCCCACGGGTGGAAGCTCATCGCGGCCCAGGCGGTAGGCGGCTTGCTGGCGTGATGGACGGCGTGCACGGTGCGGAAGACCGCCGGGCGATGCATCGCGCGATGCGTCCAGTAGAACCATGTGTCATGCGCGATCAGATAAAGCAGCACGGAAACAGGCAGATACCAGAGCGGAAAGGCCTGCACATCGGTGTAGATCTGCGTCCATCCCCGGTTCTGCCAGCCCCAGGCGACCAGCCCCGCGGGCAGTCCGAAGATGATCGCTGAGAGCAGCGACCAGCGCACCTCGCTGCCAATCTGCTTGCTCATGCCTGCATAGAGGCCGGGCCGCGTGAGCCGCGTCGCGAGCGCAAAGCCCCCGCTCGACAGCGCATAGCGGACCGCGATGATGAGCGTCATCGCGACCATGGATGCGAGGATGAGCGGCAGGGCGGTCATGGGCGGGCTATAGGCGGTGCGGGGTGGAATGGAAACATGCGGGGTGGGGTGGGGTGATTTATCGGGGGATGGGGCTTTCCCCCCGAGCAGGGCAGGTCACCCACCCCATCGTCATGCCAGCGCAGGCTGGCATCTGTGGCGGCAGTCCGCGAGGGTGCGATGTGGCACGTGGCGAGGTTTCGATTGGGACGGGGAGATCCCGTATGCCGCTCCTCTTCATAGGTGGGGAGTAACACTCGCAATGTTGTCGTGTCAGCGCAGAACGCCCAAGCCCGGCTATCCCCTGGTAGGCTGCATCAACAGCTGCTTTTTGTTACTTGGAACCGCTCAGCGCTACGGCTCGAAGGGTGTTGAAGTGTCGTCGCGCTGATATGTGCCAACGATCACGGTTCTTTTGGGCCTGTGCTTGGGTTAATGTCACGAGCATGGAATTTATTTTCGAACTACTCCTACAGTTTCTTGGGGAGATTTTGCTTCAAGCAGCCGGCGAGCTTTTGGCGGAACTGGGCTTTCGAAGCTTGGCGGATACGATGCGGCGACCACGGAGTCTCATTTTATCAAGCATCGGTTTTATGATCTGGGGCGCGATGGCAGGAGGAGCAAGCCTGCTGATCTTTCCGCATTCAGCAATTGGCGACCCGATATTCCGGACAATCAATTTGTTCGTCACACCGACCCTTATGGGAGCGATGATGGTTCTTGTAGGCAAAGCGAGACTGAAGAAAGGGCAAGACCTCATTCGTTTTGACAGGTTTGGCTACGCCTTTGTCTTTGCTTTCTTCATGAGTCTTGTAAGATTTATTTGGGCAGTTTGACTATCCGCGCCATCCTTGTGTCCCGACACTTCTCTTGCGCATGGCGACCGACCACAATGTCGCCATTCCCATCAAGCGAGGGCTCCTAAAGCACTCCCCCCAAATCCCCCCAATTCTCCACCCCCACCTATCCATTCCCCGCCACCTCGGCTAACGCTGCAGCCGTGAGCGCATCTCGACCCATTGATCTCGCCATTGTTGGCGGCGGCCTTGCGGGGGGGCTTATTGCGTTGGCTTTGCGCGCGCGGCGGCCGGAGTTGCGGGTCGTGGTGATTGAGGAGGCGCGGCATGCGGGTGGCAATCATGTGTGGTCCTGCTTTGAGACCGATGTTGCGGCGGAGGATCGCTGGCTGATTGAGCCGTTGATCGTGCATAGTTGGGGTGGGCATCAGCTGCGTTTCCCCAATCAAAGCCGCCGCATTGGGCGCAGCTATGCGAGCATTACGACCGAGCGGCTGGGGAGCGTTCTGCATCGCGCCATGCCGGAGGGGGATTTGTTGTTTGATGCCGCGGCGACGGCGCTTACCCCGCAATCTGTCACGCTGGCCGATGGGCGCGTGATCGAAGCCAAGGGCGTTATCGATGCGCGGGGCATGGGTGA
>CAMLFF010000263.1 GCA_946479185.1 uncultured Sphingobium sp. | reverse complement strand
GGCATGATCGCCGTGGAATTGCTGTCATCCAGCACAAGGGTGGAATGGGCTGCCGTTGTACGCAGACCTTGCGTGAGGTTGGCGGGGAGCGATGCGCCCGCAAGCGCTGCGCCACCGCAATTGACGATGAGGCGCACGGGACCGTCCGAAACCTCAATCGCGCCAGTGGATGCGCAGCCATTGCTGGCAAGGCGAGCGACGGGCGGCGGCGCGGCATCAACCTGCACCACTGTGCTGCCGCTGCTCATGCGCTGATAGCCCCAATCGCGCGCCTGACGCAGCGGACGGGTGCGGATGCCGGAGGCCGCGACGATGGCGGTGATGCGCACCGGATCAATCGCTGACCCGCCCTGCCAATTGCCGGGCGCGCCATCGCCATGGAGAATGCCGAGCAGCGCGGAAACGATCCGCTCGAGGCTCTGCTCGATGAAGGCGGGCAAGGCCTGATCGCGCACGTCATAGATCGCGCGCAGCATCGCGAAGAGGGTGATCGCCTCCACCTGCTCCATCGGCGACCGGGTGACGATGCCGCCATCGGCAGAAAATGCGCTGTCTATTGCGCGCTTAAGGCCTGCCTCGCCAAAGATGCGCCGTGGCTCGCCACCGGGAAGCAGCAGGCTTGCAGCAACAATGCCAGCCCACGCGGTCACGCGTGGCAGGCCGATGGGCGCCTTGTCTGCGCTACGATCCAGATGGCGGGCGGTGCGGGCAATGCCATTGAGCACGAGGCTGCGATAAACCAGATCGCCGCTCGAAAGGATAAGCGGCGCGTAAGCGGTCCAGTGGAGGATCCGCCATGCAGCGACATCCGCGCGCCAAGCCGGTTCGGATGGTTTCTCGCCATGCGCATTCAGCCAGGCCCGCATCTGGGATTCGGCCACAGGCACGGCGCTGTCCCGCGTCGTCGCAACGGCCAGATCCCGCAGCCAGCGGAAGCTGTGCAGATAATCGACGAACGCATCCGGCTGCTCAATCTTGCGCCAATCCAGCGCGTTGACCGGCTGCCGCAGCCCGCGGAAGAGATAATAGCCCGCACGGAGCGCCTTGCCTGCGCGCGCATCACCGGGGATCACATCGTCCGGCACAGCCAGCAATTTGAGCGGATATTTGCCCTTGAGCCGCATGGTGTGGAAGGGCGTGGCCCAGGTCATGCGGTAGAAATGATTGGCGAGCCGCTGGGTAAGCGAAACGCCGCGATCGTCCGACAGACGGATCAGCCGCTTGCCCCGCTCAATGCCGTCCTCATCCGGTTGCTCCGGCTGGGGCGTTGGGAGCGGGCGCGAACTCATCCGCCGCGCAGCCCGCGAATATTATCAGCATAAGCGCCGGGGCCGCCACGGAAGGTTGCGGTGCCCGCTACGAGGACGTTGGCACCCGCAGCAATGGCGCGCGGCGCGGTGATGGCATCAATGCCGCCATCCACTTCCAGTGCAATGTCCTTGCCGGTCTTGTCGATGGCTTTGCGCACCGCCTCGATCTTGCGGAGCTGGCTATCGATGAAGCTCTGTCCGCCAAAGCCGGGGTTGACGCTCATTATGAGCACGAGATCGAGATCTTCCAGCAGATAATCCAGCATCTTGGCTGGCGTGCCGGGATTGAGCGACACGCCCGCCTTCTTGCCGAGCGACTTGATCCGCTGGACCGTGCGGTGAATGTGCGGCCCAGCTTCCGGATGCACGGTGAGGATATCCGCGCCTGCCTCGGCGAAGGCATCGAGGAAGCTATCCACCGGCGCGATCATCAGATGCACGTCGAAAATCTTGGTCGTGTGCGGGCGCAGCGCCCTCACCACCATCGGGCCGATGGTGATATTCGGCACAAAATGCCCATCCATCACGTCGACATGGATCCAGTCTGCGCCCGCTTCATCGATGGCGCGCACCTCTTCGCCCAGCCGCGCAAAGTCGGCAGAGAGGATGGACGGCGCAATACGGACATTAGAAACCATATATTTCGCTTAGCCGGGCGATTCTGCCAGCGCAACCGCGCTTGGGACAAAGTTGTGGATGGTTTCGACCACCTGCTTCAAACTGACTCAGTGCGGGACAGTGAAGCGATGAAAAAGCCATCAAGGCCGCCTGCCTCCGCGAGCATACCGGGCAAGGTGCGCAAGGTATTGGGCGATGCGGGTTGGATGCCGGACGGGAGAGCGGCTTCATCGATGGCGAGCGCGCGCATATCGGGACGGCGTTCGAGCAGCGCCGCGATTTGCGCCTCGCCTTCGGATGGCTCCAGCGAGCAGGTAGCATAAATCAGCTTGCCGCCGGGCTTGAGCCAGCCTGCAACCCGATCAAGCAGCGTGCTTTGCAGCTCGGCGAGCTCGGCAATCTGCCGCGCTTCGACGCGGTGGATAACATCGGGGTGACGGCGGAAAATGCCCGTGGCGCTGCATGGCGCATCCAGCAGGATGGCGTCGGCTGGCTGATCGGGCTGCCATGTGGTGAGATCGGCGCGGATGACGTCTGCGGAGAGGCCGGTGCGTTCGAGGTTTTCGCGCAAGCGCTCGGATCGCCGCTGCGACTGATCGACGGAGAGTACGTCCCAGCCTGCTGCGGCCAATTGCATTGTCTTGCCGCCCGGCGCGGCGCACAAGTCAAGCACTTGCCGCCCTTCGCCAGCGCCCAGCAGGCGAGCAGGCAGCGACGCGGCGAGATCCTGCACCCACCAGTCGCCGCCGTTGAAGCCGGGCAGCTCCCTCACATCGCTCTCCGCGGGCAGGCGGATATGGCCGGGCGCGAGGGAGACGCCGCCGAGCTGCTCTGTCCATTCATCCGTTGCGGACCAATCACGCAGGCTGAGATCCAGTGGCGCACGATCGGCAATGGCAGTGCGCGCGGCAAGGACCATATCCTCACCCCAGGCGGTTGCCCAGCGCGCCTCTACTCTTGGCGGGAGCAGCGGCGGCGCGGGGAGCTCTTTGGTGCGCTTGAGCAGTGCGCTCAACACGCCATGCACGAGCTTGCGCGGGCCGCCATCGACCAGCGGCAGCGCGGTGGCGACGACGGCATGATGGGGCGTTTCGAGCAGGAGCGCCTGCGCGAGAGCGAGGCGCAGCACCATGCGCGCCTTGGCGTCATCGGGCAGGATTTGCTTTGTCGCGCTGTCGATCAATTCATCGAGATCGACCAGGTGCCGCAGCACTTGCGCGGTGATGGAGTGCGCGAGCGCGCGATCGGCTGGCATGCTGATATCTCGGGCGGCTGAGCCGAGTGCCTGCTCAAGCGGCAATCCTTTGCGCAACACGGCATCGAGCAGCCGCAAGGCAGCGCGGCGCGCGGCAAGACCGGCAGGAAGAGATTTTTCGGCGCTGGGCCGAGGCGTGGGGGTTTGGCTGGACATGGGAAGGGCCTATAGCAACGAACACGCCGGGCGCGCGCTCGAATCTACCGAACATGCGCCTTCAACCCGAATTTCGCGCCTGGTTTTGTTCAAACCCGCGGACAGCCAAGGATATGATGCGATGGGAAAACGGCCAGATCATCTCAAACCGCCCGCTTATCTATCCAAAAGCCCGCCGGTGCCGCAGCCTGCCAAGGTCGCGCCAAGCCCGGTTGCAGCAGGTGAGCAGCGCGATCCCACGCGCTATGGTGATTGGGAACGCAATGGAGTCGCGGTTGATTTTTAATCCTGCCCCGCTGCCGTTGCTGTTCAACAATTTATCAGCCCATCCATTCTGGCGACAAGTTCCGCATGGACTGGCGTCATTTTTACGTCATAAAGTGAACACACCGCCCCGATCGAGGGTGGACATGAGAAGCGGTACGCGGGCCTTGGGATGTGATGCGGCACTGGACGGCTTGATGCTCCCACCATCAAACGACCGCCCATCGGAAATTGCGGGGCTAAATTCGTGACCGATTCGAAAGCAACTCCTGATGTGACCGGCGACAATGGCCGGATCGATATCGGAACGCCGGTCGGTTCTCCCACGCCGACCGGCGGACCCGACATGTCCGATCAGGCTGAACTTTTCCCCGGCACGCGCGCCTGCGCCGCTTCGCCAATCGTAAGCCCTGCCCTGCTGGAATCCATTGGATGCCTGGTGCTGGCCTGGGGGCAGCTTGAGCGGACCACGCTGGACAAGGTGACGACGATGCGTCGCTCCTTTGGCGATGTGCGAGTGGTGGGCGGACGCACCCGGCCCACGATGCAGAAATTACTGGGGGAATTGCGCGCCCTCGTCGCGATGCGCGACCGGCATGACAAACAGGCGCTCGCCATGATCGCCGAGATTGACGGCGCATTGCAGCGCACCGGGCAGTTCCGTCAGATCATCATCGATGGTGCGCAGGACGTGACCGACGATACGCTCGAATGCCGTGACGTGAAGAACGGCAAGATCGACATCAGCTTTGCGGAAATTACGCGGGAAGCCGCTCAAATCGAGCGCATCCGGAGCCAGATCGCGCTGCTTTAGCGACTATCCCCGCGCATGGATCGCGCGCGGGGTGAAGCTGACGGATCCCTCAGAATGGAATCTCGTCATCATCGAACCCGTCGTCGAACGCGCTGGTGCGGGCTGCGCCGCCTGAGCTTTTGCTCCCGCCGCCCATATTGCCGCCGCCCATGCTGCTATCATCGCCGCCGGAGCTCCAGCCTTCACGGCTGCCACCGCCGCCTTGACCGCCGCC